>JBDTVG010000025.1:0-28581 GCA_040007395.1 Chloroflexota bacterium | reverse complement strand
CCAGGGCGCGCAGGGCATCGTGTATGGTCGCAATGTCATCCAGCATCCCAATCCGAAGGGCATCACCCGTTTCAATCTGTGGTCTTTCCCCTTCATGACCGCTTTCTTCTGCCGCCTGTGCATACAAATGAGCTGCCGTTACACCCATGATCAGACCTAATGCTGCGCCGACCAGATACACAATGTTTTTCCAACCGTTATCGCGTGTATTCATCAATCCCCCTTTTCGTAGATGGATTCGGAAGTGCTTTGGGCTTGCGGCGTAGCAAACTTTCTAACGCGGCAAACTGTGAGTTCAGCCAGATAATTGGTCTGACAATTATACGAATGGCGACTTGTTCGGCACTGTTCGCTCCTCGAATAACATTCTGGAGCAACGCAAAGCGATCCGGCAGCCACACATTAAGCTTCCACAACGCCATCACCAACGCTGCTAGTGCGACATACGGGATAATGCATAGCACCGCCGCCGGGATTAGCATCAGCAGCGACATGAAACTGCTGACAGTTCCGAGTTGATACGGCGAAAATGTCAGCAGCAGAACCACTGGCACAACCACTAACAATAATGCGGTGAGGCCAATCGGAAGATACACCTGCCGCAGCATTTCACGCCGATGTTGTGCCTGCCGCGTTGCTTTAGTCGAATACTCAACAATGCTGGAAGTCTTCACGTTATTTCTCCTGTGAGACATTCTAGCAAGTTTCGAGCAGCGGTTCAATGCCAATTGGAGCCATTATGGGCGGTAGGCTATAAATAATTCCTCAACGATACTGTCGCGGTAAACGCATCATCACTGAAGATGATGCGCTACGGTTGTTGTGTCAGGCGCTCGCTCTGCGGTGTCCTGTGTTATTTTGCCACCTTTTTGAGTGCGCTTTTGGCTGTTCATGCGCTCCGCGAGCACGTAACTACCAATAACGAACGCTGCGGCAATAAATTGAAGCACGACACTCTGCCAAGTTGTGAACAATCCAAACCACTGCCCCATCCAGTACGGAATATAGAGTCCTGCGATAGGCGTAATCGGCAGCCATCCTACCGATTGGGCGGCATGGACGGTATTTCCGACCATTGTCAGCAGCACAACCCCGATAAAGATTCCGGTCACAATAAGCATTTGTTTGGCGGGAAGCCGAACTTGCAAGCCAAACACAATAAGCCCTATGATGCCAGTGGCGACTAACCCCATGATGACACCCAGCAATACCGTTGTAATGCCCGAATCCAGCACCAGCGATTGCAGAAACAAGACGGTCTCGAACCCTTCTCGATAGATCGAGGTGAATCCTAGCAAAATGAGTCCCACCGATGGCCCAAGAACAAGGGTTCCACCGAGAATTCGGCTTTTTTGCTTATGGAAGTTTGCCATCCATCCTACCCAATAGGTTTTGTGGAAAAACCAGTTGGTAATGAGCAAGAGAACGCCAATCGCGATAAGACCGACGATCACCGAGAGCTTTTCGCCATATTTGATGAGCGACATCAGCAAGCTGTTGGCGACCCACCAAGTAATACCCGAAACAATGAGGGCTAGTGCTGCGCCAAAAAAGACGGGACGACGGAATTTTTTGCTTTCTACCGTCCGCATACTGGCAATTAGCGAAGCGAGAATGAGTACCGCTTCCAAGCCTTCGCGGAAAACAATAACCGCCGCATTGCCAGCCACCGCTAATGGAGCAGTCTTGGCACCGCCGAGGAAGGTTTGCGACTCTGTCAGGGCGGTTCGGAGGGCGACTAAGCCTGCATTTATCTCAGCCGGGGAAGCGTTATTAGCAATCAGCACCGAAAGCCCAACTTGTTTGCCGTCACCCTGCCAAAATAGACTTTCGACCCGCACGGCTAGATCAGGGGCGAAGCCACGCAGTTTTTGCTCTATCCCTGAATCTAGAATCGCGTAGGCTTGCAACCGGGCGGACTCAGCTTGTGCGTACATTCCCTGTTTTACAGCGGGTTCAATCTGGTCAAGAATTGAACTAATTACATCGAAATCCGAGCCGCTGTTCAGCGTCTGCCAACTGGCAGGGTAGAGCGTCGTGAGCGTTTTACTGATGTCATTCACCGTCGAATCGACGACGGATGGATCGACGGTTGCCATTATCTGAGTTTTCAAGGTACTCAGTAGGGTCGCCACACGCGCAGTGGCTACCGGATCGCGTACATCGAGAATTGTCTGCAAGTCACTGAACGCGGCATTCGCGCCGTCGCGAAAGGTCAAGGCTTCTTGGAT
This sequence comes from Chloroflexota bacterium, assembly GCA_040007395.1. Taxonomy (GTDB): domain Bacteria; phylum Chloroflexota; class Anaerolineae; order Aggregatilineales; family UBA2796; genus DATGFK01. The sequence goes on along the minus strand of JBDTVG010000025.1, from coordinate 26,350 downwards.
TTCAAGGTCTTTGATGACCTTGCCATTTACGACACCACGCCCATATTCGACGGAAACCAACGCTACAAATTGAGCAAGCTGTCCCGCCCGACGCACTTGTTCAGCATCGGAAAGTGGCGCAACGCGGAAATCCTTGAGAGCGCTATCCACCTGAGAACGCACGGTATGATAATTCGCTGCATCACGGTTGAGTGCCGCTGTGACTAGTGCCTTGAACGTTTCTTGCGAGGCTGCGATACCATTCTGCCCACGTAACGTGAGAAAAGCGGTGCTTAGTTTGGGATCAGTCAGCAGATCAAAATAGCCCGCCGCTAAGGCGCTTTGCTCGACTTGTTTCTGACCGAAGTCTTGCTGCTGGGCGTTGTCGGCGTTAACAAGGGCTTCATTGAGTTTCGCTTGATAAGTATCTAGCAAGTCAACCCGAACAGTAGCCAGCGTATCGGTGGCATTTGCTTGGCCTGCAATCAGAGCATTTAACGCCAATAATGAGTCCCCGCCCGGACGTGAGAATTTTGTCGAGGTGCGGAAATCGCGGAGTTGCAGCCATTGGTCGGCAGTCGTGGTATCTCCACTCGTAATCGCCTGCATGATCACTCGCGTACTGCCATGTACCAACCCCGTCCAGACTTGGCTGCGTGCTACCGCCAACCCCAACGCATCGCCCTTTTGCGTCGTGCTAAGTGCCGCATTCAGAGCATCATCCAGCGTTTGGGCAACATCAGGAGCCGCCGCGCTAATCTGAGGCTTCAAGGCGTGGGTATACATATCGATGGCGGCATTGACCTGTGAAACGTCGCCGCTTTCGCCGCTCAACACCGACATTTCCGCTGTAAACAGGGAACGTCGCACGCTGTCTGCCGCGTTCCATGGCTCGGTGGCCTGAGCCGACACCGGGCGTAATCCAACGATCATCGCTCCCATAACAAGCAGGGCAGCCAACCAGAAACGAATGCTGCGGCAAATAGAATGGATCATGCTTCCTCTTACGTTTACAAACCGGTGAAAAGGACGGTATCCTTTTCACCGACTATCCTCGAACGTTATTGATTTTGATTGGGCAAGGTGATATTCAGTTCGGCGGCGACCTGCGTGATCTGCCCAACAATGGTCGTAGCGCGATTCTGCGCCTCGCTGGCAAATATATCGGCCTGTTCAGGCGTAAAGCGTTTGCCCCCGTGTTCCTGCGAATACAGGTTATCCACGTAGGTTTTCAGATCGGCTAACCCAGCGTTGATTTGCCCATTCCGTGCGGCATCAACCTTTTCAACGAGCGGGCTGAGTCCTTTCCACATTACCTGCCAACTGCCGATATTATCATTAATGTCTGATAAGCGTGAGATTACGACAAAATCGTTATGGGTGGCTTTGTCGCCCATGACGAACCGCGATGTTTTCCACGAATTGAAAAAATCTGCCATGGTCGGGACATTGATGACCAATGCCGTGAATACGTCTGATTCGCTGGGTTCCCAGACGATTGCCTGACCCAACAGTGCGCCCGTCTGATCGGATAGCGCATCTGCAAAGCCTTTCAGGAGGATCGCATCTGGCATAACTTCGCCAAAATCCTGCTTGCCGTTGCCGTCAAAATCAACACTTATGGGGGCAATAAAGTCTTTGTCCGTTCCCCATAAACTCGTTTCAAGTAGGCCGAACAGATTGCCGGGTTTTTCTAGTGACCGACCATCGGGCAGCAGGACATTATAATTGGTGTCTCCTTTGGCTCCAGCGTCCAGAATGGGATCATATTTTGACAGAAACGGTACACCCGCGACAATGCCTTCCATCTGCTCATAGAGTGGACTGACAGTAGTCCACTCTTTTTGGATCGCTTGGATAGATTTAACGACGTTATCTTTTTGGCTCTGCCAGAGTACAGCGTAATCAAATTTGACACTCTGAGCCATATTGTAAAACGTATTGCTGTCGTTTTGAAGGGCGACTGCGCCCTTTTTAAGATCAGTCGCTTTGTTGACTACATACAGACGAATCGCACTGAGATCGACATCATCAGCGGCCTGAGCAGTTCGCAATGGATAGAATGTGCCCCCTACGATAACCAGCACAACACACCACACTATAAATGCACGAATTGAACGCATTGACTCTAACCTTCCCTATTTAGTTGGGAGCATTCCTCGGTAATGTTGTTGAGAGTACTGGTTCAATTTGACTTACACAATAGCGGGGCTTAAGGGATGCTTTAACATGCTTAGGGTGTGAATTAAGCGCTAGCGTAGAATTATTTTAGCGCCGATGCAACTATTTCTCAATCCACTTTCTCATGTGATTTCATGTATGTGAAATTTTTGCGCGAAACGATTGAGTTATTTATCGTTATTATAAAAATTAATATTATTTTGCAGGTAAAATTATCTTCGAGTTCCAACTTATTGAGCGAAGCGGATCTAGCTTCCAGTAGTTTTAAGGATAAAACCCTTTAGTAGGCCATCCAATTTGAACCTTAATCGGCTAGCAAGGATCACTTTAGCACCATTTTTTATAGAAACGATTCACCGATAGATAGTATGTTTCCCAATTTCTCCCCTTAGCACTGATCCTCTCTGATTTTTTGTTGCAAAATCCTTGTGCTATGATTATCAAGATTCCATTATAAACACGTTAGGATTACGTTTATGCAACATCAAACCACTTCAACATCCTCACTTGTTCCCCTTGGCGCATTTGGCCCGCGTGTAACGCCGCTGGTCGGCAACTATCCTATCTCGACTCTGTTACTGGGGTTAGGACAGGTAGGTTGGCACGCCGTCAGCCTATTTAGCACTATGCTTAAATCGAGCCTTGCTCTGAAAGATCCTGCACGCATCCAGTATCTAGCGATTGCCAGCCGTCCACCTGTCATTCCTGCCGGATGGCTGTATCGTAATAACACCTTGCTGCTTACCCTGAGCGAAACCGATTGGACTCGCATACCGGGACACTACTCCAATGTTGGGGTAGCGCGTTGGTGGCCCAAACCACTGCGCGACAAGAGCAATGCACCCGATCCAACATCGGTACGCAGTTATGGACGGTTGCTGCTGTTCGATGATCCGAAAGTGGTGTATAGCACCCTTCAGCAACGGATGGGTCAATTAGTCCAGCAAAGCACACGCCCCGGCAGTGATGGTCGCCGCCTAATTCTGATTGTTGCTTCGCTGGCGGAGGCCGAAGGCAGCGCCTTACTGCTAGATATTGCCTCGGTGCTGCGTACCCTGCTTGTGGATAGTCCCACGACCATTGCGGCGATAGTGACCGCCGAGACATCAGGCCAGACCGATGAAGCAGCCAAAACCCTCGCGATGGCAAATGTTTATGCCGCGCTCAAGGAACTCGACGCAGTGATGATGAACCCCACGCATTATCAGTTGGGTCTACCTGTTTTGAACCAGACTGGACGACTCACCAAAGTTGGTTCGACCCGACCCCTCGACTATTTTCTAATCACGGGTGATGCCGAAAGCAGCCAACCAGATTCACCGCCGCCCGCCGCTGCACTGGTGGAAATGGTGGAGACATGGCTGTTGGCTCATGCCGTCAGGCCAGAGTCGCCGCTGCCAGCGCTGCCCGCCGTTTCGCCCGCACTAGAGCGCTTCAACGGTTATACCACTTTCAACGTTAGCAAATTGGGCTTGCCTGTCAGTGGCGTGGTCGATCTCATGAGCAGTGAGGTGGCGCGACAAGCGCTGGCAACGCTGCTGCGAACCGAAACAAGCACAGTGCTTCCTGAGATTCAAGCATGGGTCGGTGATACGATCACGGCTTTTCAGCAGGCAACCTTATTCGATACCTTGTTGGATGAATCCGCCGTCCATGAACGGCTATGGGAATTGTTATTCAGCGTCAGTACGGATGCAATTATCCCAGAGATCGAGCGCAACAAGGACAAACCAGAATTCAGTCTGGTGCAATTAGGACAGACTATTCAGCAGCGCTTGACTCATGAGACTGAACAGGGCGTGCCGCCCGAAGCCGACTCAGACGCACCACCACCTGACACACTGCGAAGCCGAATCGAAGCTGCCTTGCAAGGCTGTCTCGACCTGCTGGAACCGCAGTTCGCCGCGCTGCCTACACTGCTGATTTGCGAACAGGGCTACAGTTTGCGCTGGACAATTGGCGCACTCGATACGCTGGTCAAGCAGTTAGATGTGCTGCTACGACAGGTTGAGCAGGAAGCTGCCCAAGCGGAAGCCAACTGGCAAAAAGTGAACGCACAGATCATCGAAGCCAGCCGCGACTACGATACACGGTACAGTGGCATCAAGCGGCGCGTTCGTGGAACCAATAATAAAGATCTGGCGGATTTGCTGGATGTATATAAGCAAGCCATAAACTGTGCTGCCGACTCACTGCACTGGACAGCCAATCTTGTCGTTTGGCAGCAATTACGTACCACTGTGGATAAACTCCAGCAGGATACCCGCCTAACGCTGCAACAGGCCGAACGGCTTATGCAATCCACTACTGCTGATGCAAAAACGCTCGGTGCGACTATGGCTGAGGCGGCACAGCAAGGAATAGTTCGCTTTCCAGCCGGGGCATTGGTCGAGAGCCATTGGCTGCAACTTGCTACGAGTCAACTCACTACAGCCCTACGCGACGACATCACGCCGGAACAGCTTGTACCGCACCTTTTCAGCCAGTGGATAAACGATCAAACCGCCGCAGGGCAAGACACGCAGATCGATACCTTTTTGCAAACCCTGTTAATGACCTGTCGCCATTTCGTCGTAGGCTACTTGCAATTCGCGCCACTCCGCCAATATTTGACACAAAATGCTAGTTTACCACAGGTTAAGCAGGCGATTGAAGATTTCCAGAAAGCAGCGATCCCCCGCTGGCTGCCCTCCCGCGAAACCGCTGAACGCACGGTTCATGAGTGGCTGCGTACCAATACCGCCGGGACAACTAACTTGTCGCTGCTGCCGCCTGTGCGTGGCGACCAATGGCAGCGGCTCAATCTGGTATCGCCCGACCCCGACGAAATCTGCTTGATCCGCATCGTCCATCAAATCACTGCCGAGTCAATAGAGCAGTTGCGCGGGCCGTACCGCCGCGCTTATGAGCGCCTGTCCGCCGAAGGTATCCCCATGCACATTGACCGCCGCTGGGATGCCATGCTTGCCGACCTGATCCGCAATAATGCGCGGAAGGAAGTTACGGCGTTGTGGGAGTCTGTGCTGCAAGGCTCCAATGGCGGTACAGGTGCGTTACGTGGACCGCTGATCAAGCTGATTAAGCTGTTCGCGGAAAAGCTCGGTATTGACCCTGAATCGGTGCAGCAGGCCGCAATTCAGGCCAGCGATGTTGTACTGACCGTCTTTCCGATGCCAGCCACACAACTGCGCTTCCCGCCCCGGCAAAGCCCTATCGCTTTCGCCTTTAGCAATCGCTCACCCCGCGAATTGGGTCAGAGCATTTATCGGGCGGTCACGAAACTGGGCTTGCCCGAACCATTTTTGTTTTTGGTCAATCTGAATAATCGTCAGGACATTGAAAGTGTCACCGAGGTACTCCGCAACGAATCGTTCAATGTGATTGTGCTGGATGAGGCAACCTTCAAGAGTGTCGTCAGTTCCGATCAGCCAATGAACATGTTAAGCGATCTGGTGCTGTCGGGAATTAACCTCATGCTGGTCTCGCCCTTTTTTACGAAAGCGCCTGTGCCAGAGCGTATGTTTTACGGGCGTGAGCGCGAAATCCGCGATGTGCAGCATAAGATCAGAACGCACAGCGTCGCGCTGATCGGCGGACGGCGTATCGGCAAAACCAGCACCTTGCAGCAGATCGAACGAATGCTGCGGCTGCCCGACTCCGGCTATTATCCGTTGTATCTGGATTGCCACAACGTGACGAAATATGAGCATTTTTTCAGCGCCCTGTTGGGGCGTTTGAAGTTAGGCAAACAGTCGTCAGATCCTACCTATTTTGAAACCATCGCCATCGAGCTTAAAGAGCGTTTCCCCAAGCAAAACATCATATTCCTGTTTGACGAAATTGATCATTTACTGGTGACAGATCAGGAAGCCGACGACGCAGAACTGCTGTTCCGCACATTTCGGGCGCTTTCTAACGAAGGACGCTGCAAGTTTATTTTCAGCGGCGAACGTTCGTTGGGGCGTGCCATGAAAAATGCTGACTCAGCACTGTTCAACTTTGCCCAGCCTGTGCAGTTAACCTTGCTCGAAAAGCCAGTCGTTGCCCGCCTCATTTCGGAACCGTTCGATATGATGAATGTCTGGATTGAAGATCAGGCTACGCTGATCGACAATATCTATCGCATCTCCGCAGGCCATCCCAATATCGTGCAGACAATCTGTCAGGAAATGGTGGTGGCACTGGACAATGATAAAAACAACTTCGGCTTGCTGAATACAACGCATCTGGACAGGGCGCTGCGTAAACACGATCTGCAAGAGGAAATAATCAAGACGTTCTGGGGGCAAATGAGCCACTTGGCACGTATGATCACGCTGATCTGGCCCCCTGATCAATTTTTGCTGTCGCTCGATCAGATCATGGAAAAGGTCAAGGGGGTAGGGTTGCCCTCGGTAAGCATTCTCGATCTGCAAGAGGCGATGAAAAATCTGGAACTGTACTGTTTTGTCAAACCACAAGGCCATCAATATGTCCTAATTCCGGTAGATTTTCCACGTTTGCTGCGTGAAATGGCGCTCATTGACATTGAGATCGGTGCTCTGATCGAAACGATGCAGCAAGAACAGCAGATAGGAAGGGTCTTGAAGTAACATGAGCCATTACATTACCAAAGCGCCTCTACCCGACGACGAACCCGCCCTCTACGTGCAGCGCAACAGCGACACACAGTTCGACGATTATTTATATCGCTGCGACTATATCGCGGTGATCGGGCCAAAGCACAGCGGCAAAACGAGTCTACTAGCCCGCAAATATCACCAATTGCAAAGCCGCCAGCGCTTCTTGCCGATCTGTATCAATATGTCGCCATTGGCCTCGCTTGACATCGAGGCATGGTATCAGAGGTTGCATAGTTTGATTAACGAACGAGTGGGCGGGGATCTTGAGGATGAGCCGCTTGCCAGCAATCCGCTTGCGCTCCGCGATGTGCTGCTGGAGATGCTCAAAAACCGGATCGACGGGCGGGTTTTGGTAATCATATTGGATGATGTCGAAGCGATCCCGAAGGTAATTCTCACGCCATTTATGGCGATGGTCCGTGAGATTTTCAGCAACCGTGAAGTAATTGAAGCGTTCAAGCGTTGTGTGTTTGTGCTAGCAGGCTGCTTCTTGCCCGACGAGTTGATCGACGATCCGTTGATCTCACCGTTTCGAGTAGCGGAACGCATTCATATGCTGGATGCAACCCCAAAGGGTGTGACCCAGTTGACCAGCCTAATCAATACATCGGATGGCAGCGTCCCTGATTGGTTAGCAGAGCATGTCTATAGTTGGACAGAGGGCGATGTATACCTGACCCAGCGCTTGTGTACGCTCTTAGAACGGCATGAGCAGCTTACCGCCGAATTAGTTGATCAGCTTGCTCTGAAGCTGATCGAGGATGAAATCTTCTACCGCGTCAAGCGCTATCTAGACAACAATCCCATGATGCTAACGCTGTTGGATCGTATTAGGATAGGAGCATCGCCTATCCGCTTCACACGCTTGCAACGCCATATTGCTCACGCATGGCTCGCTGGGATTCTGCGTGAAGATGCCAACGGCAACTGCGCCATTCGTAATCGGATCTACAAGGCATTTCTCGATCTGGAAGTGTTCTTTGACGGAAACCCTGCTGAATCGTCGCCTAATTCAGATACAACGGACTATCCAGTCGGCACCAAGGTCGTTTTGCAGCGCCGCTATGTTCTCGAAAATTCGCTGGAACCGGGTGGCATGGGCGAAGTCTTCCGCGCTACCGATCTTGTCACCCGCGAGACGGTGGCGATTAAGCGGTTGCTGCCCGCACTAGTTAGCCATCCGATCTTTGCCGAGCGTTTTCAGCGCGAAGGCGAATCGCTGCGCCAGTTGGATCACCCGAATATCGTGCGATTCATCGATCTGTTAGTTATAGACGACAGCAAATATATCATTATGGAGTATGTACACGGCGGCAGTCTCAGCCAGTTGATGCACCGTGAGGGGCGCAGCCTATCTGTGCAAACGGCGCTCAAGATTATGACTGGGTTGGCAGATGCACTCGCTCACGCCCACACCAAAGACATCATCCATCGCGATATTAAACCGGGCAATGTACTACTTACCGCTGACCTAATTCCCCGTTTGGCGGATTTCGGACTGGCGCGGCTGCTATCTGGGGATCGGCTTACCGAAGTGGGCGTAGTGGTTGGCACTTATGCCTACATGAGTCCTGAGGTTCGACGCGGCGAGGATGCGAGCGTCCAATCGGATATGTGGTCGCTGGGGGTAATGCTGTTCGAGATGCTGACGGGCTATCTACCCTTTAACCGTGACATTTACCCCAATGCTATGCACGATGGGCAATCTACCCAAATCCCGGATATTCGCACTTTGCGGGAGGATATTCCCGAAGGAGTCTCCATCCTTACCACCCGGTTGCTAGCCCACAACCCTGCACAACGCTATGCGTCGGCTCTGGAATTAGGGGTGGAATTGCGGATGCTGTCGGCTGCACTTTCGGCAGTATAAGCCGTTCAGTTTACAGGATCAGAATGGTTCGTTCGGCAACGGAGTTGCCGAGGGTGTAGAACTTGGTGTCTCTGTCTCGGTATTGGTCGGTGTAGCCGTATAAGTGGCAGTTGGTGTGAACGTTGAGGTAGCTGTATTGGTATGCGTTGCCGTTGGCGTTGGCGTTGGCGTGAATGTTGAAGTCGCCGTAGCAGTTGCCGTGTTGGTTGGTGTGAACGTTGAGGTAGCGCTGGGGGTTGCTGTATTGGTAGCTGTCGGCGTGTTGGTATTAGTTGCCGTCGGTGTCGCTGTAGGCAGAAGTTTGATTGCCTGTTCGGTGCTGACAATGCCGCTGTTGCGAACCGATTCGGACACAAACCAGCCAATCGTCAGAATCCCGCACAGCGCCAGAATGACCAGACCCGTGAGGATAAGGAGGCGGCGCTCCCGTAGTTCCACAGGAGTCGGGGCAGTAGGTAGCGGCAGCAGGTGATCGCGCTGTTTGGTAGGCAAAGACTCGAAGGCTTCCACCAATGCTGCATGAAATGCACCGGCTGAGTCAAACCCATCGGCGAAAGCCCAGTTAAATACTCCCGCCATCGCGAACGGCAAGACATCCGTTGCGACACCTTCTTTGCCTTGCCCAGTCAGCGCCCAATAGATCAGATCGATAAACGCTGAAATATCGCTGGCTTTATTGAGTGGCTCAGTGCCAATGCCAAGCTCAAAGCCGCGCACAAAGATCTGATGGGTCTGATCCGACGGATCGTGGACGATATGCAGCCGTTTCAAGGAGCCGTGTACAACGCCCCGTGCGTGAGCATAGTCCAACGCAGCGCTGACCTGTGCCGAAATGATGAGCGCATCGTCAGGCGAAAGTCTGACTTCCTCGGCAAGAGCTATCGGGAAGTGTGGGGCCACACGATAAAAGACCCCTTGGACCGTCCGACCTTCGTCAAACGCCGCCAGAATATTCGGATGATTCAAAGCACGGATCGCCGCCAGACGGACTTGGGTCCGATCCTCCACTTCGTCGGAAGTCGGCACGAGGATCGTCAACAGCGCTGTCTGACCACTTGCCAGCGTTACCACATAGACCGTCGTGATGCCCTGCTGCTCGACAAGCTCCCCTGTCAGATATGGGCCGATCTGCATAGCGTCTCTCGTAGATGAGCCGCGCTTAGGTCGCGGCACGGATATTTAGAATGTCGCCATCTTTGACGAGATATTCCTTGCCTTCAAGGTGCATCTGTCCCAACTTCTTGATCTCCACCATATTTCCGGCGGCGATTAGTGCATCGTAGGCTGTCACCTCGGCACGAATGAACCCTCGGCTCAGATCGGTGTGGATCGCACCAGCGGCTTCTTGCGCCGTTGCGTTGATCGGGATCGTCCAAGCTCGCACTTCGTCTTCGCCCACCGTAAAAAATGAGTGGATGTGCATCAGATCATACGATTCGCGGATGACCCGTCTGGCTCCCAGTTCTGTGATCCCGTATTCGTCCAAAAAGATTTGCTGATCGTCGCCTTCAAGCTGGGCAATATCCGCCTCAAGTTTGCCTTGCAGGCTCACCATCCGCGTATTCTTATGCTCGTAAGCCATGATCTCAGACGGCATGCGATTGACTTCGCCCGTGTTGAAGATAATCAGCATCGGCTTGAGCGACATCAGTCCATAGCCACGCACGAGTTTTTCTTCTTCCTCGCTCACCTCAAGATCGCGCAGCGGTTGTAGATCGTCCAACTGCTGCTTGAAGCGTTCCAAGAGCGCTGACTCGATCTCGTGAGCCTGCTTGTCAAGCGACTTGCCCTTGCGGAGTTCCTCGCCCAACCGCTCGATCCGCTTCTCGATTACGATCAGGTCTGCTAGCAAAAATTCGCCGTCGAGTGTGTTCACATCGCGGGCCGGATCAATCGTGACTTCGGGATGTGGCACGGTGTCGTCCTCGAAAACGCGCACTACATGGATAAAGCCATCCACCTGCTGCAACTGGTTACGCAGTTCGCCACTGATGCCGCTGGCCCCGACACTTTTTTCTAACCCACCAATATCCGTATAGGTAATCGTCGCATAGATCGTTTTCTTCGGGTTGAACATCTTGCTCAGAATGTCAATCCGGGGATCGGGGACAGGCACTACCGCCGTAAAGACTTCCAGCTTGCCGCTGCTGACCGGGGCAGTAGGTCGGTTACTGAGTGTCAGCGCGTTGAAGATCGTTGTTTTGCCACTGTTAGGTAGCCCAATAATGCCTAATCGCATTGGGTGTCTTTTCCTAGGATGTTAATTGAATGCCCGTTGATCTTACATGGGTTGTTAATTGCGTGCCACTTGTGGTGCAGGAAGAGAAGTTATCGCCGTATAGAAAATAATCAAGAAAACCACAAACTAAATATCTTGGAGAAACGAATTTTTGAAAGGTCTTTGGGATACATATAGGACATTGCCTATTCCATCTTTTCGCGCATACATTTTGCTACTGCTGTTATAGCCTCATCTGGGAAACCGGATAAACCGGGAATATCGTTGCTTTCCAGCAGGAAATACTTACCCTGCTTGTCCCGCAAAAAATCCAATCCAAGAATATCGGCACTTAAGTGAGCCATTGCTCTAGTCGTATATTCGCCAAGCACATCTGGTACTTTTATTAGCTGATAGTCGATTGTACCAGTATTGGCTTTCCAACCACTTCCTCGGCGTGTCATTGCCCACATTTTCTGCCCAATGGCAAGACAACGAATATCTGCTTCATAATCGATGTAAGGCTCAACTGTAATGTAATCATCACTGGCAAAGCTCAGATCCTTAATATCTCTCCATTGATCTGTATCAGTAATTCTAGCCTTGCCGAAGCCTGCGTGATAATTGCCAATTTTAATGACAATCGGTAACTCAGGCTCAAATTTATCCAAGACTTGTTCCCCTACTGTTGCAGAAAAAGGAATGACTGGCAGTCCAGTCTCCCGCATCTCATTGAGCATAGAGAGACGGTCAAACCCGCGTAACAGGACTTGTGCAGGATTCATACATGGAACCTGCGCGAATCGAATTAGCTCCAAGACAGCTCTATGATTTGGATCTGGCTTGATAGCACCAACACGCCATAGAACACCGTCAACACGTATCATGCCTGACTGATCTAATATCCATAGCTCATCCTCGTAGTAAAGCCATCTACTATTCTGGATACGACGATAATGGACCTGATACCCCGGAAAGTGTTCTTGCCAGTATTGTTCACCATTAACAACGACCAGCGTTTTCATTTTGTTATCCTATATTAATGGCACACATATTTGAAAAGCTATAGAACGAGAGCACTAACCAGAGCTTTCATCGAACCAACGCAATCCCGCCGCTCGCAACCCCACTACTGCGCCGATTACGGTAATTGATGGTGCTTTGAAGTTGGCTCCCAATGCTAACCCCGGCAGGGTACTTAAGGTTCCCTCAATCACACGCTGACGCTCAACAGTCCCCCACTCGATGCACGCGGCAGGCGTTTCGGGATCGAGTCCGGCAGCAATCAGGCGCTTGGCGACTGCTGGTAAATGGGCAACTCCCATCATCAGTACCAGTGTCCCAACATGGGCTAGTGCGTCATAATCTACACTAAGCGACTCATCGTCAGGATCTTCATGGCCTGTAAAAACGGTAAAGGCACTGGTCACGCCGCGATGTGTCACCGGAATTCCCGCATAAGCCGGAACCGCTATCGCGCTGGATACTCCCGGCACCACGACAAAGGGGATACCCGCCGCCCGACAGGCTAATGCTTCTTCGCCACCGCGCCCAAATACAAAAGGGTCGCCGCCTTTGAGCCGCACGACCATTAACCCGGCCTGTGCTTTTTCGATAAGGATGCGGTTGATTTCATCCTGACTCAAGCGGTGCTTCTGGGGCAGTTTGCCCACATCGATGAGTTCGGCTCCCTCACGGGTTTCATTCAGCAGGGCAGTCGGAGCCAGCCGATCATAGGCTACGACATCGGCCTGTTGCAGCAATTTCAAGCCCTTCACAGTAATCAGGTCAGGATCGCCGGGGCCTGCTCCCACCAGATATACCGTCCCCACAGGTTTAGTTTGCATCGTGACTCCCCGGTAACTGTGCAAGGGCTTGAGTCATCCACCAATTGCAAGGTTCGCCACACGGGATTGTTCCCGCAGGTGACAAATGCTCATCGAACCATGTCGGCTGGCGGACACATGTGCCGCAGATATGATCGATAAGTTCCTTACGCTGGGTCGTGTCAAGCTGCGGTAACTTGCGATATATCCCGGTTTGACGTTCGGCGACTGCTTCTAACGAATGCCAGCGGAATGATCCGCGTCGGTGCAGTGCCCAGTCTGCTACTGCGCCGGGATAGACAGTTTCGACAACTGTGAGCAGCATTTCCGGTTTTTCCAGCGTGACACGCCAATCACCCGGTAGTCCGATTGCACTTGCTAGCGGGCGAAAGGGCATCTCGCGAATATGAGTTCGCAGCGCATCGGGATCAGTGAAAGTTACGATCTGCGTGTCCGGTTCGTTGTGGTTAGGACACACTTCGGACGGGGTGAGCAACAGTTCGCCAAACTCCAGACAACCCGCGTTTTGCACAGCCGCAATAAGTTCAACGCCTCCTACTGCGGGGAAGCACTCCCATGCCAAACCAGAATGCGCTTTGCGAAGCGGTGTGCCTGCTTCTCGCGCCAATTCGATGATCACTTGGCGCAGCGACGCATCCACTCCGACAGGTGGTGTGTAATACACGGTATGCCCTTGAACTTGTCCTACCGTTTGCCCCGCGCCGAGTCCAAGATCTTCGGGGACATCTATCGTGGCATGGGAGCCAAGCGCTAGAAAATATGGCACTGCAATTAGATTGGGCTGATTGACCATACGATATACATCCGGGATTGAGGGTGAGTCGTCCAGATAAACGGCGACGGCATCAGCTACTTTCCCAGACTTTCTAACGGTCTCGACCTGGGCTTCGGTGGCCTTACGACTCTCCGGGTTGCGGCGTGTGCCATGCCCAATGATGGCGACAGCGGTTTCGTCGGGGGCAAGTCTGGCTTGGCGCATAGCATCCTCGATACGCTGTTGGATGACTTGTGCAAAGTAGGGATGTTCGCTCAAAGTGCGTGTGTACCGAATCGTCCGCCCATCGTGTATTGTAACAGACCCTTCAATGCCCATTTCTGCCGGGATCACGGTTTGCGTAAAGTACCCTTGTGCGGTAAACAACGGTACAACGGTAATATCGGTGGCTTCAAGCGTATTGAATACTTCATGAAAAGATGGGGCTTCTTTCCAGAACGCTGCTGTGACTTCATCTGCCACCCCCATTGCACGCAGCGCGTCCACATGCTGCCAGACAAGTCCAGCCGTGTGTGGACTGATGTGCGAACCATGACCGACCAATATCAAGGCCGTTTTTTGCATAAACTATCTGCTGTCCCTCATCGTTTCCTGTATCGCGTTATCGAGCAGTTTTTGGACGATAGCGTAGGCTTCGGTTTCATTGCCTTGTCGCAGCAAATCCAGCGCAGACGAATTGATCATGGCCCACCACAGATCGCGCCGTTGCTGTTGGGGCGATACCCGTTCTAACACCACTGGGCGCAGTTCGGACAGCCATTGGGCGAAGGTGCCATATTCGCTGCCGATTATCGTGCCTAGTCGCGTATGCAAATGAACCGCCAAGGCTGGGGCCGCGCCTTGTGTCGCAATCGCAATCGTTATCAACCCCTGTCGCATGGTCGCCATACTGCTGAAATCGTTAGTTTCACTATACCCCTCGACGGAATCGACCAACGCGCCAGCATCCCGCGCTTCCGCAGCGACCTGCTGATTCACTACCGAGGAGTCTGTCGCGGCAAAGACCAGAAATGGCTGGATTGCCGCTAACATCCCGACACTGTACTCGCTCGAAATCACCGTGATCAATCCACGTTCGGTAAGCGCAGCAAGCGAACTTTCCAACACAGGACTGATGACAGTTACTTGTGCACCTGCCTCTATCAGATCCTTGACCTTACGTACCGCGACCCTACCACCCCCCACGACCACGCACTGCCGGCCTGTCAGATGCAGCAGTACCGGATAACCAATTCCCGTTTTTCGATCGACGCTTTGACTATCCATATGCTTATCGGCATTATTATATTGATCAGTGGGCTAATTATCTTTAAATGCACGACATATGCAAGGTAAGAGAAACGATTTTACAGGTATTGTGTTAAATTGATGCGTGGCTTTGTGATGTTTGCTACAATATTGTTCTTAATTGTACTATGCAGCGGCTATCGTCTGTTGCTGTCATTCTGGCGAATGTCGTTGCCTCTAGGACAAATGCTTTTATTTAAGTTTTTGCAGTTAATGGAGGCACCAGATGATGAAGAAGCCTGTCCCTGCGGAACACCAATTATATCAGTCGTATTCCACCGAAGAGGAACTGGATCGGATCAAAGGTCACTATGAGCAAGATCCTAAGTTCTTTTACCTGCTAACCGGGGGAACTTGGAACACGTATTCTTGTACCTTATGGGAACGTGAAGACAGCACCCCTACCGAAGCTGAGGAAGCTAAACTCGATCTGTTTGCAAGAGGAATGGATCTCAAACCGGGGATGCGTATCCTTGATGTGGGATCTGGTTGGGGTGGCCCGCTGGTGTACCTATGCAAAAAATATGGCGTATCCGGTGTTGGCATCAGTGTTAACGCCGACCAGACCGTCGAGGCCAACGCCCGCGCCGAAAGATATGGCGTTGATGCGAAATTCTACCTAAAGCCTTGGCAGGAATATGAGCCTGAACTGGGCAGTTTCGATGGGATCTACAGCGACGAAGTGATTACCCACTTCCAGCACCTCGATCAGTTTTTTGCGTGCTGCTACGAATGGCTTCGGAAGGGCGGACGCATGGTCCATAAGGAACTGCATTACACCCATATGCGCCATTCGATCTTTGGACGTATGGGCGAGCATGTGCACGGGGTTTATAATTATTCGGGCAATTATGTGATTCTGGCGAGCGAACTCCAGATGCTTAACGATACTGGCTTCGAGATCGTTGACCACATCCAGATGCCCATTACCAACTATCAACGCACGATGGATTATTGGTTGAAGAATACCTTCGACCACAAAGAGGAAATGATTGAGCTAGGTGGTGAGCCGCACTGGCGCGATTTCCGAAAATATTTGAAGATCATTCGACGTTTGTTTTCGACCAATGCCATGAGTTGCGATGTGGTTGTTTCGCAAAAGATCGACCCTGACGATCACGCCTGATGCAGGCATCATGGTCACCCCTTCTCATTGAATGAGAAGGGGTGGACTATCCTGTGCCTGTGTTTAAATCTTTTATCCACAGGTCTGTTGGGTAAAGGCAATTAACTGAATTTACGGTTTACTAAGGTCAGAAGTTTTTATATGTACAACGCACATCGGTTCCCCAATAGTCAAAGTCTGTGTCTCGCTCATAGGGAAAAGAATTTATGTCGCTTTCACATCTTGTACCGTCCCTAGAACCGAAGCTGCGTGAACTGTACCAACAACATCGTGAACGTGCAGCACGGATCGATTGGTCTTATCATGAATTTCTGCCATTAGACGAACTACACGCTAACCCGGAGACTATTCCCCAACTTTCGCCTGAATTATATACCGCCGTTGAAACCGCCCTGCTGACAGAAGTGAACTTGCCTTGGTTTACTTCTCACATTTATGAAGCCTTCAAAGGTTCGTTGGCAGTTATGCTAGACTTTCTGCATACTTGGACTGCTGAGGAAGATCAACATGCGTTGCTGCTCGAAACTTACCTGCTGTTTGGCGGGAACGGCGATGCGCGTCGGCGGGGAGCCCTTCGCAAAAACGTGATCCGTCAGGGGTGGGCGACCAATATCGGTACGCCGTTTGGCACGATTGCTTATACCGCGATTCAGGAACTCGCCACACAGACTTTTTATCTGCGGGTGGCTGATTTTGCCGAAGCCGAAGATCCGATGTTATCGCGGGCGCTGCGACGGTTGGCAAAAGACGAAACGCTGCATATGGCGTTTTATCGTGACGCAGTAAAGATGCACCTCGAAGTCGAACCGAATTATGTCTATGTACTTGCTGAAATGATCATGAACTTTGAGTGGCCCGGATCGGGGATGCCCAATTACGTGGAACGGGTTGCTTCGCTGGCGGATAACATCGACTATGGCCCTGCTGAGTATTACTCACAGGTGATCGACGTATTGTGGCGCTATTGGGACATTGATAATCTTGCACCCTCGTTGGGTGAGGCACGCGAAGCGCAGCAACGTCTTGTCAGGTATCATAAAATCTTAGCGCGGGCGGCAGCGCGTCAACTGGCGAAAACTCGCGAGAAGTAATCTACTTGCACGAGTCTGTAAATCCGTTCGTTGGAAGTGTCTACCATATAGGTAAAAAATTGGAAACTATCATCGTTGCCTCGGAAAATCCCGTCAAAATACAAGCCGCCTTGCAAGGATTCCAGCGAATGTTCCCTGACCGTGAGTTTACGGCGCGTGGTGTGGCGGTGCCATCGGGGGTTAGCGCACAACCGATGACCAGCCAAGAGACACTGCAAGGAGCGCTAGGCCGTGCATCCCGCGCCCGCGAAGAAGTCTCTACCGCCGACTTCTGGGTCGGCATTGAAGGCGGAGTCGAGGAATGCGATGGCGAAATGGAAGTCTTCGCGTGGATTGTGGTACTTTCCCGCGAGTCTATGGGCAAAAGCCGCACCGCCACTTTTTATCTTCCCCAAGAAGTGATCCGGCTGATCCAGCAAGGGCTTGAACTTGGGGAGGCCGATGACCTCGTTTTTGGCAGAGCCAACTCGAAACAACAGAATGGCTCGGTGGGCATCCTCACCGAAGATGCCATTACCCGCGCCAGCTACTATGAACATGCGGTAGTGTTAGCGCTCGTGCCGTTCAAGAATCCACAGCTATCGTTTTTAGCTACCTAAGATACAGATAAGCTAAACCCGCACTATATCCCGTTAGGGTAATCTCCATTTTAGTGGATCGTGCCAGATGGCGACTCGGTGATATTGGCAATAAGGAATAATCCATAAAGTACAACTAAAACACCTATTGCAACGAGTACATCCTTAAGGGTTGGAAATACTACCATTATTCCATAGCTTACCAATAATATTGCGGCGAACGTGAGTAAAAGAGAGCGTTTCTTTATATCTAGGTGGATAGAAGCAAAGTAAATCCCATAAATTAAGGCGATGCAGCACAAAATAAATTGTATCAGAGTGTCGCTAAGTGGTGTTGAAAACAGTGCACCTGCGAGGAATAGACCAACGATTCGGCTGGAAGGCGACAATACAAAGTTGGCAAAAGAATGGCTGCGAGATTTTGGCAGTTTATGGAGTTGTCGTGTGTGATCCAGCGCTAAATTAAAAACTACTGTGGGAACGCCAACCGTCAAAATACCAGTAAGAAAGTAAATAATCAGATACACATTCTGAAAAGGTGACATTCTGTTACTTTAAAGCCTCAAGCACCAAACTGGCACGCCGTCGGATATGAAAATCGGGATTATCGAGACGCGCTTTTACTTCACGGCGAAACTCAGGAGTGTCTATGCGAGACGCTAACTTACAATAGCGATTGAAGGCATAAACGTACCATGTGTCTACTGTTGATAAGATAAGTTTTTGCAGAGGTGGCTTGAACTCTGCTGGGACATCAACATCGGCGAGTGCATCAATCAACTTACCTCTTATCCTGCTATCGTACCCGAAAACACCAAAATGCCCATCCTCTGTAAGTAGCGATATTGCCCAGTTCAGCGATTTTGTGTCTCCTAAATGCACCTTCTCAATACCTTCCAAGAACCCTGACGAGAAAACCAGTCGATTCCTTTCGATTCTCCATTCACGCATAAAGCCTGATCTATGAACACCTTTTTCAAGACCATCCCACATCCACTGCGCCCGTCGCCTTATATCTGTATTTTCATGCGTTAAACGCTCATGCAGCGCTTGTCGCAATTCAGGAGCGTCTACTTTTCGCGCAAGGCGACAGTAGTCACGAAATTCGCGTCGGTAACGTTGATCAACCGCAGCAATGACAACTTTTCGGAGCCGTGCAGCGTCACTCGCTGATAAATCCAACCGAAGGATGTACCTGATAAGTTTTTCTTTTACATAGCCAGTGCGAAAGAACCAAGGATCAGCTTCAAGAAATTCGATAGCAATGGGTAAACCAGTAGAGTTCCTGTTACGCAATTGTTCAAAGTCTTCCCAAAATCCGGGGGGATAAGCATTAGCTATCGCAGTGCGCCACACCTTCAGAAGTTTTGTTCTGGCGGTTAAGGAGTCTTTAGCGTGAACCATAGACATACCCACAACAAAAATATTGTCGAGGGCATATTTGACCTTTCTTACATGTTCCGCACGCCCTTTATAATCAAACAGTACATCGAAGTGCGCGTCTCTCTTTTTTCTAGGCAGCCATTTTCCATACATTCCCCTTTCCTCAATGATCCAATTTTCGCCCATTATATATCCAAGCCGAATTTACAGCATAGGTGAACCTGATGTGGACCGTAGGCAGAACAATAGGGGTATGAGTACTATCTGTAAATTTCAGGAACGCTCAATCACTCAGCCTCATCGGAATAACGCGACCTGCACTCAGATCGCGTATCGCCGCTGTGAACAGTTCTACTGAGTCAAGTGGCATGGTCAGATAGAGGGTGCTCTCGGCCTCGAAGGTTTCCTCATCGACGGTGCGCGTTGTGAGGCAGGGGGTATTGAAGTGGATGTCAGCTTTGCTACCAAGCCAGAATTAGCCCGCCGACTGCTGGAACAAGCCGTCGCCGATAAAGTGCCGTTTGGTTGGCTGACTGGCGATAGTATTTATGGCGGGAACCGACGCTTGCGGCGGTGGTTAGCAGCGCAAAACCTTCCCTTCGTGCTGGCGATTGCTAAAAACGAGCCGGTCTGGAGCGAATTTCAGCAGCAACGTGCGGATAAGCGCTTGGCGACGGCTGAGTGGCGGCGATGGCGCGAAAGGCCCTCGCTTGTACGATTGGGTTTTGGTGCCTCTCCCTCGGATGCTGCAAACTCCCCAGATTCAACACGGCCTACTTGTCCGGCGCAGTCTCAGCGATGGCGAATTGGCTTATTATGTCGTGTTTGCCCGGTGCAGACACCCCTGCAAAGTTTGGTCAATGTCGCTGGGCAACGCTTGTAAGTTGAGGAATGTTTTGAACTTGCCAAAGACGAAAGTGGCCTCAAACCATTCAAAAGTCGATTAACCGGAGCCGGAATGCCCTGGAACCGCGAGGGTGCCCAACCCATGGTGCTCATTCGTGCAGCACGGCTTGACCACTCATTTGATGACCCTTGGCACCCTGCTGCCTAGCCAGAACTTTTTTGAAATGCACCCCTGATCACAGCAGCGATTTGTAATTCAACAGGGGTATACATAAAATCAGTTTAATACTAGTTTGTCTGTTTGCTTAAAACCGCAGGGTTGGATCGGATATATAGAAATACATGGATAGCACCATCTCCGCGCCCACAACACAAGGGCAGGTTATTGCATGGCCCCGAATTTATGATCTTATCCTCTTGGGAATTACACGCGGTAGAGAGTCGGCATTTCGCCAGAAGGTTGCTGATTTGGCACGTCTTCAGCACGGAGAAACGGTACTCGATGTGGGTTGTGGGACTGGCACACAGGCTATCGTTGCCAAACAGCGTGTTGGGGACTCTGGCAGTGTGGCGGGGATTGAACCCTCGCCACGTATGATCGCCTATGCCCGCCGCAAGGCCACACGACGCAAACTTTCCATCGACTTTCAACCGGGGGTGATCGAACATCTCACCTTTCCTGATCAGTCGTTCGATGTGGTGTTATGTATTATCGTCCTACACCATATGTCAGATGACCTTAAGCATCAGGGAGTCAAGGAAATTATTCGTGTTCTCAAACCGGGGGGAAGGTTGCTGGTCATCGACTCTAACTTGCACCTTCTCCCGCCATTTGAACGAATGGGGTTCCAGCCCACTGAACAAGGGGAAATGCCCCTACTCTCGGACTATAATTTTGCGCTATGGACACTCAACAAGAAAAGTTGAAGCCTTGTTTTCTTGGTACTCGCGTGGCACGTCGCGATACGTCGGAACATCGAAATCGACCAAGGCTGACCAGCCCTCCCCTACCTTCAGGCGACACTGTTCTTCGTTAAGTATCAACACCCTATCGACTTTACTACTGTGTAATTCAATCGTCAGTTTGTCGCTGCCATCTTTTTGGATTTCTTCAAAACAGCGGCGTTCATAGCCCATTGGGTAGAGTGGCTTGCCTTTTGCCTGTGCCATATACCCTGATCTAAAGTAGAGGTACACAATCGGCTCAGCGCGTTATACTTTTCAATACACAACCATTTATAGTAACTTAAAAGGAAGTCCACATTGAATATGCACTGGTGGCGGACGCTAAGTATCGGTGAAAATGAGAAGCCACAGATTAGCTGGCAATTGATTCGGCGTGTATTAGGCTATGCCAGACCGCACCGCTTGAGAATCATCCTCGTGTTGGTTTGCATCGTAGCTTCGACCTTGCTGGGGCTGTTAACCCCACTGCTGTTCCGGCGGTTGATCGATGACGCATTGCCAAACAAAAATGTCTCCCTGCTCGACCTGTTGGCGGCGGGAATTATCTTGATTCCATTAGGGAATGGACTCATTGCCGTGATTCAACGCCAGCTCAACTCGACCATTGGCGAGGGTGTGATCTACGATTTGCGGGTGGCACTGTATGTCCATTTGCAGCGCATGTCATTGCGTTTCTTCACCAACACCAAAACAGGCGAATTGATGAGCCGCCTGAACAACGATGTGGTTGGCGCACAAACCGCCATTAGCAGCACGTTGGTTAGCCTCATTACCGATCTATTTTCTGTTATCGCGACTCTGTTAATTATGCTGGCGCTCGAATGGCGGCTGACGATTCTGGGGCTACTGGTTGTACCGTTGTTCCTCATCCCCGCACGACACATCGGCAAAACGCTGCGAACGATTGCCCGTCAACAGATGGAAAACAACGCTGCCATGAACGCCATGATGAGCGAGACGCTCAACGTTAGTGGCGCGTTACTGGTCAAGCTCTTTGGACGTACCGATGAGGAAGTGGGACGTTTCAGCGAACGGGCTAGTCAGGTGCGCGATTATGGTGTGCGGCGGGCAGTTGTGGGTAGTCGCTTCTTTGTTAGCTTGGGATTGATTAGCGCAGTCGGTACAGCACTGGTCTATTGGATCGGCGGTCATCTTGTGCTGGATGGTGTGTTCACTACTGGATTGATCGTCGCTTTCGGGCTGTATCTCTCACAGATTTACGGCCCATTGCAAGATCTGGTTGATGCCCCTGTCGAGTTCTCAACCTCAATGATTAGTTTTGAGCGCGTTTTCGAGATCCTTGATTTGCCGCTGGAGATTCCCGAAAAGCCTGATGCCATTCCGCTGAAAGACGTTGAAGGGGAAGTTACCTTCGATAATGTCTCGTTCAACTACACCGCCAATGCCGATAAAGTCCGATTGAGCCAAGTTGAGCGTATCGGTAGTATGGAAGGAGTCGTCAATGTTATTTCTGGCGATAGCGCTGCCAAGCGTAATGGTCAGGAAACCGATCCAGAAAACGTGGAGGATATACCCGACTCACAGGCGCGAGACGTGGCGATTGATGGCGTATCGTTCACGATTAAGTCGGGGCAGTTAGCGGCGTTGGTCGGGCCAAGCGGCGCGGGCAAAACGACAATTACCTATCTGCTGCCCCGTCTGTATGATCCCACATCGGGGCGTATTCTGATCGATGGACACGATCTGCGTGATGTGACTCTTGCCTCCCTTGCCGAGTCGATTGGCATGGTCACTCAGGAAACCTACCTATTCCACGACACCATCCGCACCAATCTACTGTATGCACGACCCAATGCAACCCAAGCTGAGATCGAAGCAGCCGCCCGCGCCGCTAATATTCACAGCTTTATCGCTGGCTTGCCAGACCGGTACGATACCGTTGTAGGGGAACGTGGCTACCGATTGAGTGGAGGCGAAAAGCAACGAATAGCCATCGCGAGGGTTATATTAAAAGACCCACGTATCCTTGTGCTTGACGAGGCGACTTCCAGCCTCGATTCGCAGTCGGAAGCGCTTATTCAGTCGGCGCTCGAAACGGTCATGAAGGGTCGCACAAGTCTCGTGATCGCTCACCGCCTGAGTACCATTCATGCCGCCGACGTGATTCTAGTCATGGATCGCGGGCAAGTGGTTGAGCAAGGTACCCATGATTCGCTGATTGCAATGGGCGGACTATATGCCTTGTTGTATGAAACACAGTTCAAGCGCGATCAAATTCCAACCTAAAGCCCTGCAACGGGTTGCTAAGCCCTGCGTACAGTACAGCGGATACATGGGCAGTTTGATCGTCTAATTGCCCAACCGGGTTTTCACAAGTTTACTGTATGCTGAAAGAGGATACCTTTTTATGTCGCTTACGCATCTAATCCCGTCATTAGAGCCAAAACTCCGCGATCTGTACGACAAACATCGCGAACGTGCCGCCAAGATCGACTGGGCTTATCACGAATATCTACCACTCGATCAATTGAAAGCCAACCCTGATTCGATCCCGAAGCTGTCACCGATTGTCTATACCGCCGTCGAAACCGCCCTTTTCACTGAGGTCAATCTCCCATGGTTTACGACGCATCTATACGAGTGTTTCAAGGGATCGATTGCTGTGATGCTGGATTTTCTGCACACATGGACTGCCGAGGAAGACGGTCATGCGCTGCTGCTGGAAACCTACTTGCTGCTAGGCGGCAATGGCGATGCGCGGCTGCGGGCGGCAATGCGTAAGAACATTATCCGGCAGGGATGGGCGGCGAATATCGAAACCCACTTCGGCGCAATTGCTTACACTGCAATTCAGGAACTTGCCACGCAGACATTCTATCTACGTATTGCGGATATTGCCGAGGGTGAAGATGCGATGCTAGCGCGGGCGCTGCGTCGTCTGGCAAAAGACGAAACGTTGCATATGGCCTTCTATCGCGATGCAGTCAAAGCACATCTTGAAGTTGAACCGAACTACGTCTACCCACTGGCAGACGTGATCATGAAATTTGAGATGCCCGGTTCGGGGATGCCCAACTACCTCGAACGTACCGAGATGTTGGCTCGTGAAGCGAACTACGGCCCTTCCGAATATTACACACAAGTGTTAGACTACTTGTGGAAATACTGGGGCATTGACGAGTTGCAGCCTTCGCTTGCCGAAGCCCGCGAAGCCCAGAATCGCGTGACAAAATATCACGCCAAACTAGGCCGCATCGCCGCACGCTTGGCGAGTCGCCGCGATAGATCCGCCGATGAACAGTTAATCCCGGCAAAGTAGCTATAAGTGGCCTTGCCCTAAATCAGAATCGCCACATTTTACCTTACCCCTGATCTCACTCCGCGAACGGAAAGGGATGGGTGAGGTAAATTTCCATATCTTCACTCCTGAGTCGGGAAACTTAATATTTAAAAGGAGCGTTAATGATGACTCGTATTGTCTTTATGGGAACGCCTGATTTTGCTGTCCCGGCGCTGAGGGCTTTACTTGATTCTGCGGATTTTGAAGTTGTGGGGGTTGTTACCCAGCCAGATCGTCCCGCTGGGCGTGGCAAAACAATCCAGTCGTCGCCTGTGAAACAGATTGCGCTTTCCGCCAACGTGCCGATTGTGCAACCGGAAAAACTGCGCGATCCCGGAGCGATTGAGCAGTTGCAGGCATGGCAGCCCGATGTAATCGTGGTGGCGGCGTTCGGACAGATTTTGCGCCGCAATGTCCTCGAACTGCCGCCACATGGCTGTATTAATGTCCATGCCTCTCTATTACCGCGTTGGCGTGGTGCTGCGCCGATTCAGGCCGCGATCCGCGCTGGCGATGCCCAAACCGGGATCACGATCATGCAGATGGAGGCAGGGTTAGACACTGGGCCAATGCTCAAACAGCGGGCGATCCCCATCCTTTCGACGGATACGGGGCAAACGCTGCATAATAAACTGTCGACTCTGGGCGGGCCACTGCTCATCGAGACTTTGGGCTTATTCCTGCGCGGCGAGATCGCCTCACAACCCCAAGATGAAAGTCTCCAAACCTACGCACCCATGCTCAAGAAAGAGGATGGCGCAATCGACTGGACGCTCCCCGCTGAGGCCATAGATCGGCAGGTACGCGCCTATAATCCTTGGCCCGGTGCATACACACATTGGAATGGGCAAGTCCTCAAAATCCTGTCAGGCAAATTGATCAGCGGCCTGACCGCTGCGCCGGGACAGGTGATGCGTCCTGCCGAAGGGATTATCGCGGTGGGGACAGGCGGCGGCCTCTATACTCCGACGCTGGTACAGCTTGCTGGCAAGCCCCCAGTTGCGATAAGTGATTTTATCAATGGACGCGCCACCTTTGTTGGGGCGGTGCTGGCAAATTGATGCAAAGGCATTATCCTCACCCTAAATCCCTTTCCAAATCCGGAGGGGAAGATTTCTAGCTACCCGACACCTGTTGAGAAGGGGATTGAAAGCGCAGCAGAAAGCCGTTAAGGTTAAGTTACTGAAGCTGAACCGGAAACGGAGAAACCGATGCGCCACATTCCCCCACCGCCGTTGTACCGCAGTTTGTATACGCGGCTGATTGAGTTGCTACCGGAAGAATGCGATAGCCGAGTGACCAATATGGTATAGCTGATGATGGGCAGTACGACCATAGCCAAGACCGCAGCGTTAAAGGCATCAATTTTATGACGAGTCTGTACCACGCGAGCGGGTACTCGCCGCCCGTTGGGTTCAGGATTGTGGCGAAAACGGACCACTATGTCGATAAAAAGGACGGCAAACAAAAACGGCGTTCTCCAGTCAGCAAAAATGAGTATTACCGCCAACTGTTGACGAATGCGAAGCGTAATCAAATTCCATTCCAGTACGTTTTGAGCGATGTCTGGTATAGCGCGGCTGAGAATATGCTGTTCATTAAGCATGACCTAAACAAAGACTTTGTGATGCCACTCAAGGCTAATCGCAAAGTCGCCTTGAGTGAGCAGGCTAAACGTGATGGCGGGCGGGTACGTCTCGACCAGTTGACACTTGAAGCCAATACCCCACGAGAAATCTACTTGGAAAGTGTCGATTTCCCGCTCTTGCTAGTCAAGCAAGTCTTCGCCAACGAAGATGGCAGCACGGGTATTCAGTAGTTGGTGTCCAGCGATACCACCCTGACTTTCGAGGCGATGACCACTATCTACCGTAAACGATGGAACGTGGAACCCTATCATAAATCGCTCAAACACAATGCCTCCCTCGAAAAAATCGCCTACCCAGACTGTCACTAACCATCTGTTTGCTGCCTTATATGCTTACATCAAACTTCAATGGTTGCGTAAAGCGACTAAGCTCAATCATTTTGCGCTCAAAACCAAACTCTATATTGCCGCACGGCATTCGGCTTTTGATGCCCTTCGCGATTTGCAGCCTATTCAGTTCGCTGCGTAAGGTGAGTTAATCCAACATCGGTGTTAACCAATAGATAACATTCAGAACAAAGGATGAAGTACAATCTCAGGATGATGATGAAATACCTGTACCTGGGCCAATATCCAAAAGTTTTCTTAAAAATGACAGGGTTGACCATTGAAGAATTCGACGAATTGTTGAA
>JBDTVG010000024.1:0-2815 GCA_040007395.1 Chloroflexota bacterium | reverse complement strand
ACTTCAGTGTCCGCATATCCCGGCTTTTTCAACTATCTAAAGCGAAAGTCCTGATCAAAAGAGTGCTGTACCATTTGAATTAGGCAGGAAAGGAGCAGGAATCGTATTATATCACGACTAGCCCTCAAGTCTTTTATCGCTGGGATTCGATATGAGGCTCAACCTAACTTAATAACATGTACGGGGAAATATCATGCGGACAATTATTAACCATACAGAGACGATTGGAACCATCATCGATAAATCCGAACCTCAATTACTGATCAATGGACAGTGGCAGCCTTCTGCTTGAGCCACCCATCAACTTTGAAGCCAAGATTATTGGTAACCACTCAGCCCCGTAGAAGGTGAACCCGATATTGGTAATGACTTGACCTCAAAGGGCAGGGGATGGATAATTGATGCCGTGAAGGCAACTGCGTCATGAAATAGAGGCCGCAAGAACGGTCAACGGGTTTTAGACACCCTCTATCAAGCACTCGCTGGTACACCCTATGCCCCCGATTTCACGCCTGCTCCGACAAATGAACAACGACCATGAGCCTTGAATTTGACACTGGCCAGGCTACGGAACGCATTTTGGAAATCGTTCTGCACCTTCTGTAGGAGTATTTTGATTATGGACAAGAACAAGCGTTGCGCCTCATCAACGACTACTACAGAACTCATAAAGCTTCCCTAGATGAAAACGGCTGGGGTGACGCTTTCTATCATCATGAAGGTCCATTTCGTGTTGCTGCACTCCTCCATTGGACCGAATCAAAGGACGAAGGAGTAGATTTCATAAGCTGGTTGAGGAACAAGGGCTGGATAGAGACCCCGTCATCGGCTTCAACTTACTTCAGAACACAAGTACTTTGATAGCATCTGTCCAGGCTAATTCAAGCCTGAGCGGTCACCATTAGGCTTATTTTAGGTGATGTTTATGATCCAGAATTCTCGAATAAATGGCAGGTTTCTGTACATGTTATAGGGAGCAATGACGTGAAACATATTTATTTTGCACGCACCTTGAGAGGTGATGACAAAATTACGCCGGAACTCAGCGACGCAATACAGAAAATAATCCTAACCAATGGATTCGAGACGCAATTCACAATTCCGGTTGATGCAATCGCGAAGGGGAATATTGCCGACGATGTCTACCTTTACCGACGTGATGTGATGTGGATAGATTCCTGCGATGCCATGATAGCAGAGGTTAGCTCCAAGGCTCATGGTGTCGGCTACGAAATTGCCTATGCGCATCACATCTGCCATATACCGATCTTGCTCGTAGCGCGCAAGGATACAGGGGTCTCCGTTATGCTGACTGGCGCAGAGGTGTTTCTGCTTCGATATTACAATGATCTTGCCGAATTAGAGGCTGCGATCTCAGAATTCCTCCAATCACTTGGCAAATAGTGACCGCCAAACTCTATTAATCTGGGTTTGTATCAACCCAGTCAGGCTGAGTTGTTACCTTTATTTCGATGCGTTCATAAGGAGCCAGATTCATGCAGGAACAGACCCAATTCGATTTTGTGGTCATTGGCGCGGGTTCGTCTGGCTGTGTGATCGCCAATCGACTCAGCGAGGATCAACAGACAAAGGTGCTGCTACTTGAAGCGGGCGGTCCCGATACTAAACCGGAAATCCACGATGCGGCGAATTTTACGAGCTTGTGGGGAACCGAAGTAGACTGGGGGTATCAGACCGAGCCTGAGCCTATGCTCAACAACCGCCAGCTTTCTTGGCCTCGCGGTAAGGTACTCGGTGGCAGCAGTTCGATCAACGCCTTGCTCTATGTACGCGGCAATCGGCGGGACTATGACCAATGGGCGGCGTTGGGCAATGATGGTTGGAGCTACAACGAGGTTCTACCCTATTTCAAGAAGTCAGAGAATTACGATGGTGGAGCATCGAAATATCATGGCGTTGGTGGGCCGCTAAACATCAAACAAAAAACGGCGGCGGAATCGCATCCTGTTGAGCTAGCCTTTATCCAAGCCGGGATGGAGCATGGTTTCAATGGGCCAGGGTGGGATTTCAACGGCGAACAACAGGAAAACGGCTGCGGGTTCCATCAGGTGACGGTTAATCCTGACGGAACCCGTTGCAGTACCGCTAAAGCCTTTCTAACGCCGATAAAAGGTCGCCCAAATCTGACCATTGAAACAGGTGCCAATGCGACTCGTCTACTGATCGAAAACGGACGAGCAGTCGGTGTAGAGTATATTCAGGATGGACAGTACAAGCAGGCTCGTGCTGAGCGTGAAGTCATTCTCTGTGCTGGCGCTGTCGATTCGCCCAAATTGCTGATGCTCTCAGGCATTGGCCCGGCTGAAACGCTGCGTACACATGGGATTAAGGTGCTGCTCGATTTGCCCGGTGTAGGGCAGAATTTGCAGGATCATGCCTTACTCGGCGTGGCCTTTCGTTCCAAACAGATCTATGCGGGAACAAGTGTTTTCGTTGGGGAAGCCGGCCTATTTACCTACGTCGTTGCTGATCCTGCATCAGGTAGTGGCCCAGACTTGCAATATCATTTCTTCCGCGATTTTCATCTAGGGCCAGCAGAACTCGTGGGGGATATGATGGCTCCGGGCTTTACGTTTTTGCCAACTCTGCTCAAGCCTGAAAGCACTGGGCATATTACCCTGCGTTCAGA
The DNA here is from genome assembly GCA_040007395.1 of Chloroflexota bacterium. Classification (GTDB taxonomy): domain Bacteria; phylum Chloroflexota; class Anaerolineae; order Aggregatilineales; family UBA2796; genus DATGFK01. Next base: position 165 of record JBDTVG010000024.1, on the reverse strand, counting down.
CAGTCCCTTTGATCCGGCGCGTATCTATGCGAACTATCTATCACATGACACAGATATAAAGGTGTTGATTGAAGGGATAAAGCTGGCTCGTGAACTTGCCCAAATGCCAGCCTTTGCGGATATTCGCGGCGAAGAAATGGCTCCCGGCAGTGCCTGTTCAACCGA
>JBDTVG010000023.1:0-5332 GCA_040007395.1 Chloroflexota bacterium | reverse complement strand
CCGATTTCATTGCTGCCCTAGTCGCTTTGCACCCGCAGTTAACATGAGCCAAGATATTTAGCCGCGTCAGAAACGGTAAGCCACGTTGCGGAGGAAGTGAATACTGATTTCTGCGAAGCAACCACTACCGTAGCACCCAGCGCACCCAAAACGACGAGGAATGACGAACCACAGCACGGTCCGGCTAAATTCATCCCCTGACTTCCAAATCGTCCCTCTCCAAGTACGACAAATAATATGCTAGCGATGATGGCATATAGTAGCGCCCCCGCCAAAAGATAAAAGATTGTTTTAGACTGTCGTTCATCCGCTTCAATACGAAAAAGAAGTTTCAGGATGCGTCCAACGGGAATAATGATCATCTAGTCTTCTCGCTGATATAGGGCATTATTGGCATATTGATGAATAAGATTACCTGATGAACCCCTCTGTTGGCGACTTTAAAATTCAGCCGAATAAGTCCACGCGCTCATGTAAACCCCAGAAAGTGTACAATTCAAGCACTAGACCATAGTTAGAGCGGAGCAGACGATGACTCATGTGAGTGTGATTGGGGTGGGCAGGCGGGTGTCACAGCGGCATTGAGAGCGCGCGAACTAGGAGCTGAGGTCAGCCTCGTCGAACGCGGGATGCTTGGTGTAACGTGTACCAACGATGGCTGTGTCCCAACTCGTGCGCTTGCCAAAGCCGCGCGGTTAGTCCGCGATGCCCACAGTGATAAGGGTCCGCAAGCCAAGCCCCTCCTGTACGACAGTTGGGATGCGGCAGCCGCCGCTTAGATCTGTACTTTGTGACGATCCAAAAGAGCAACCGCATGGTCAGTTTGTCGCTGGATGAAGGGTATATTCATCTTCAGGAACTAGTGTGGAACACTGACCAACTTGAACACGGTCTGAGCGTAAAACTCAAAGAACTGCCCTTTCGCATACAGTTATTCAAGGTAGTCGCCCCAAACGGCGACATTGACTGGATCAGGACTAATCATCCAGAAGGCACGCTGACCGTTCACGCTATTCAACAGGAGAATGCCGTGCGCTGGGACATCAAGCAACTCCACCGCGAATTCACACAACTGACGGGTACTGAAAAATGCGAGTGTCGTAAAGCCCGTTCTCAACGCCCACGTTGTCCGCTAAATGATTTTTGTTTTTGATTTGATGCGTTTGTCCTGACTTCGTGGAGAGGAGGCTAGGGGGTGAGGATTTCTGACCACCCTCTCATGAACATTTGTCGCCGTTTAAGTTATCATTGGCTGGCACTCGCTAATTCAGTAGATCATTCAGCTTATTCGCGGAGAGTCCCCCGTCTTGAAGGCTTTGTCCCATACAATTTCACACAGCCTACAGTGGTTATCACAGCGCGTCGATCTGGCGGCAGTGGCGGCGCTGTTCATGGCGATGCCTCTGATCGTGCCGTTTCTCAGGTCGGGTATTCCGATCACGGCGGATGCTGAGAATCATCTGCACCGCATCCCTAGCGTGATCGTCAGTCTGCAAAATGGCTATCTGTGGCCCCGCTGGACTCCCTATCTGCATCAGGGGTACGGCTATCCACTGCACAATTTCCATCCACCGGGAACCTATATCGTCGATGCGCTGATCTACTTCGCGACACACATGAACATCGTGTCGATCTTCACACTGTCGCAGATTATCATGACGCTGCTCTATCCGTTGGGTGCGTATTTGTTCGCTCGTACCTTTACGGGGCGTGCTGGGGCGCTGATCGCTGCTGCCGCGTATACCTATGCGCCGTTTCGCTTCATTGAACTGTGGGTGCAGAGCGATCTACCCCAGTTTGCAGCGATGGCGTTGTTTCCATGGCTGTTGTGGGCGATTGCACGCGGGGCGCAGCAGCGGCGATTGATCTGGCTGGTCGTGACGGGCTTGTGCCTGATGGCGATTATCTTTTCGCATCACGCCACGACGTTTTTTGTCGCGCCATTCGCGATGGCCTACGGGCTGCTGATGACATGGATTCAGTATCGCGAACATGGACGCGAAGTGATGCTGCGAGCGTTCGCCACAACGGTGGGCGGGTTGGCTTTTGGTGTGGCGCTATCAAGCGTCTATTGGCTGCCTGCCTTGACCGAGATTAGCTATATCCAGATCCACACCATTCAGGATGCAATGTTCGGTGTGGAAGCGAACTTCTTGCCACTCAATCGCCTCTTGGCAGGAACCGTACCGATTGATCGCGCCCTGTTCAACTGGACGTATGCCTATGCCGCCGGGGGGCCGCGAGTCGGGCAACCGCAGCTTATCGCCGCACTGATCGGTCTGCTGGCGCTGCTGCCTATGGTGCGCTGTCGTTATGTCCTCAAAGTCCATGTGATTGTTGGGGCGCTGACGCTGGCACTGTGTCTATTCTTGATCACTCCGGCTTCGCTGTGGGTCTGGTCGATGATCCCACTAGCGCGACTGTTGCAATATCCTTGGCGCTTGCTGGGCGTGGTAGCGGTAGCCGTACTGCCCGGTGCAGCCGTCATCCCTGAACTGATTCCGCAGCGCTGGCGGTCGGCGGTGGCGGGTGCCGTTATCGGGATTTTCTTCGTGGCGGAGCTACCATTTTTGTATGCGCCGCTGCACTTTGAGGAAGTCCCACCGCCGACCCCGGCAACCGCTATGGCTCACGAAAAGCAAACGGGTCTGATCGGGCTGACTTCCAGCAACGAATACTTGCCGCGCTGGGTCACAACCCGCCCCGCCGCCGGATTCAAAGATCCGAAAACGAGAGACGAGCAAAACGCCGTTGCCCAGACTTTTCAATGGCGTGTCTGGATCGACGATAACAATCTGCCAGAAGGGACAACGATCACCTACAACCCGACCAGCGCTCCCGGTTCCAGCCGCTATACCGTACAAACGCCAACCACCTTTACGCTGGACTTCCACCAAATGTACTTTCCCGGCTGGCTCGTAACGATTGATGGTCAGGAAGCGGCGCTAGGCCAAAGTTCGCCAAACGGCCTGATCACTACGCCGCTGTCAGCGGGTACGCATGATGTCACGATCACTTACGCGGGCACTGCTACCCAACACCTTGCCGATCTGATCAGCATCATCGCGACCTTTGCCGGAGTGGTGATGCTGATGATTATCGTTGTGCGCCGCCGGACTATACCAAAGGCCATTAATCCGCCTGTTGCCGAGCCAATGAACGGTCTGGCCTTGCGCGTGATCGCCGTGATCGTGGTCTTTGTCGTAATCAATCAGGCGGTGATCGTGCCTTACACAACGCTCTTCCGACCGACCAGCGATCCCGAAGCGCTGCCTGTTCAATTCAAGGCGCATGAAGTCTTTGGCGATTCGCTTGAACTGCTCGGCTATGATCTGGAAACACCCGAAGTTAGGCCGGGGCAAAAGGTGAGTTTGTACCTGTATTGGCGACTGCTTAAACCTACCGATCAAGCGCTGCGGGCGGCGATCCACTTGACGAGCGTAGGCGGGCGCGATAGTTGGGGCAAAGTCGAATCGTTCAATCTGGGCAGCATGAACACAACGCTATGGCCTACTGGCTCCTATGTCGTCGATCACTATGCGCTAACGGTGGACAGCACCGCGCCGCCTTATCTGGGCGAACTGCGCCTCAGCGTTTTTCCGCTGGACTCGGCACTTGCCTACCTGAAAACGTCACAGGGCGCAGAAGCCTTCGTGCTGGCAAATGTGCGGGTAACGGGCAACCTCAACATTGTCGCGGATAGCCAGATAATTCCACTTAAGGCAAGTTTTGGCAACGGTGCAGTGACATTACTCGGCTATAGCAAACGGCCTAGTGAGGATGGTCGCAAGTGTATTTTGCTGCGTTGGCAGGTTCACAAGCCGTTCGATAGCAACACGGTGCTGCTGCATGTGCTCGATGCGAACGGCAACGCCATTGCCAATGGCGACGGCCCGCCGCTTGACGATCTGTATCCTACCGACCAATGGCGACCCGATCAGATCTTGGATGATACCCATTGCTACGATGTCCCCGATGGCGCGGCGACTCTCGCCATTGGGTTGTACAGTCCTGTAAGCGGCGTGCGACTTGCCGCCTTGAGCGATTCCGGCGAAATGTTGAAGGATAACATCATCGACATTCCGCTAACCAAATAAGCTGTATATCGGCACTGCATAGCCACTTAGGCACGGTTCAATATATCGAAATAAGCAAATATATTGACAATATCGAAATATATGATATTATCGTATTATATGATGCAATCACAGCATAGAAAGGGAATAGCTTCTAACGAATGACAGCGAGAAAACGATAATCATGAATCAACCACCTGATCAAAAGCCAGACATTGACGGTATGTATGACGATATTGTTGAAGCGTTTAGCGATGTCTTTGGAAAATTGATGAGCTATGCGACTGCCGACTGGATCAATGTCGAAATCAGTACCGCGCAGATCAAAATGCTGTTCGTCCTGCATTTTGGGGGGACGCATACCGTTAATCAATTGGCAGAACGATTGAATATCGGAGCGTCTACCGCCAGTCATCTGGTCGAAAAACTAGTACAAGCGGGTCTCGCGTCCCGACTCGACTCGGCCACAGATCGACGCATTATTGAGGTGCATGTGACCGAACAAGGGCGGGCGATGGCTAATCGGCTGTCGGGTGTCACCCACAAAGGGATCATTGCCCAGTGGGTATCCCAACTTACCGACACTCAACGTGCCGCGTTTAGGAGCAGCCTAAACGCCTTACTGACCATTATCGAGGATAGCCCTGAATCGAATGATACCTGAGCCACTATTTGGGGTGACTCAAAAACCTATCTCTCATAATCCATAGGAGCAACACATGAATGCGAACGCGATTCTTGGGTTCGTTAACTTGTTCTTTGCTGGTATCCTCGCCGGTATAGAGATCGTGATCCACTACGGTTTGCGTGCGCCCGCCGAGGTTCTGGATGACCAGTCGCAGATCCAGTTCCGTCAAGCACTGGTACTGAGGCTGCGTGTGCTAGTACCCGCATTCTTTGTGTCGACGGCATTAACAGGGATTGCGGTAACGGTCTTAGATAATGGTGCGTCCGGCTTCTGGTTCCGGTGTGTGGCGGTGTTAGCCGTGCTCATCTGGGTCTTGATCCGGGTCATCGGCACCGTCCCTATCAATAGTGCCACGCTCACTTGGCAACCCAGCGCACCACCCATGAACTGGAAGGCGCTTGTCAACCACGCGGAGAGGTTCCATATTGTTGGGGTCTGGGCGGCGGTCATAGCCTTCGCACTCTTCTTGGTAGCAATGGCGTTGCAGTAAATCTCCCTATCGAGCGAATGTGTTTGCCCTAGTGGTCAGATCAGATAGGCGTTAAAGGCTATTGGCGGCCTCCAATTT
>JBDTVG010000022.1:0-26580 GCA_040007395.1 Chloroflexota bacterium | reverse complement strand
GCTCGAACGTTTCAACGACTTGCTCTGTTATGCCACCTGATGTGTAAAGTCCAGCAAAGGTGCTATTCGAATACTAGGACTTAGATAAATTTGCGTTCTATTGTTCACGATGAGACTTTTTGCTATCTAACGTCAAAATTTGAGTTGCCGTATTACGCCATCTGCTCGGCGTAATCTGCTTCCATAAATGGCACAAGTCGGTTGCTATCACCATCGACCCACTTGCTTAGAGTGGATCGATATGCCCGTCAGAGTGCCCTGACGGTTAGCTGGCGCTTTCCAACTTCCCATCGGTTAAAACGTCCACCAGATCGACTGTCTCGCTAGCCGCTTGAACGACTTCATGCACAATGTCCACACCTTCCCGAACTTTCGCCTGAAAGGTAACTGGCGAACTCATATAGAGCTTTTCAATTAGCTCCGAGGTTTGCTTATCGTTGCGAATATGCCGCACGACAATAACAAAACCGACTAGCGATAGGCTTCCGCCCGCCAAAACTGCGGCAAGCAAGCCGAGGAGAATAGTCGAAACCGATAAAATAACACTTGACTGATCCATACTTCATCTTCCTTATCCTTAAAATATTCGCGAAATTTTATGACCTCAAAACTGGCAGGTTAGGCGTGAGGCTGCGCTTTTCCCGTAAGCTAATCGGTAGGCTGCCAGTGAACGCTAGTGAGTAGCCGCCCTGCCGCCCTCAAGTTCGCTTACACGTTTCTCTAATTGATTGATAACCGCGAACAGCTTATCGATCTGCGTGGGCTGGTCAGCAGGTTCGGGCTGAGTTTGAGCCATTTTCTCATCGTGGGCTGCACTGTCATGTGCCTCGACAATCTCTGCCACCTTCTGTATATCAGCTTGGCTAGCATCATCAGGCAATTCAATGACGTGCGTTTTATCCTCAATGCCCATCTCGACAATCATGCCCATGTAGACCTCTGGCAAAGCGGCCTTGAGTTCACTGTTCAGGCCAATGAAGTTGATTTCTTGCTTTTTCGCGTTGATTTTCATGTGGTTATAGCTCCATCACCAAGAGGCTCAAAGGAACAGTATTGTTGCTCACAGTGGCTACTGCCGTATTGGTGAAATTACGGAATTGCGGGGCATTGGATTGCACCTAGTTCCACCAACAAGTCAGTGCCGATACAATTAACACCAAAGATCGCACCAACCTTTGTACCTTAATACCTAGAAGAATCTGAGCTAACCAAGGTTTTTGTTTAAGGTAAATATAACCCAATCAAGCAAGAGCCTTGGCTACTCATTTTCGTAACTCTACTAATGTTTTCAAATGAGCTTTGAAAAATTTCGAGTGTGAATTCCGTGAAAAATTCTAATTTGAGTTGATATTTTAGTTATAGAACAGAAATTTACTTAGTTGTAAATAAGTTCAATAAGCCTCTTATTTTGAGGTAATTGCTATCCCTATACCTGTAAGAGGTTTTGCGTGAAAATTGGGCGCTTAAGTGCCTCGATTTTGAGGCTTATAGTTGGGCTTCGAGGTTCCTCATTAAGTCGCGCCAACACCCTGCTTCGCAGTTTGTGTGTCGCGAGAAACCAGCGGTCTACGTGCGGTACCTTGAGAAGAATCCAGTAGATAGCCTCCAACGCTGGCGTGAGACGCCAGCCAGCATAAAACATGGCTCGCTTACGCTGGTATGGTGAAAAGTACAACGACGACCCTCGCAGGTTCAGGCATTCCCCGCTAACCTCTTCTGCCAACCCCCGACGCGGCTTGACCACACTCACACTCGACAGGTCGGTCAACCACTCGCCCTCGCGCAACTCCTGATTGAACTTCACGAACCCGTAGGCTCCCAGCGCCCAAGCGCCGTTGTAGTCGGCCTTGTAGCCCTCGGTCTTGGCGCAGCCGCCCATTCCCGGCTCGACGCAGGTGCGATGGCCCGCCCGGTCATCGTAGTTGCAGACTTTATGCCCGTGAAATTGCACGAGCAGCACCGGATCGGCAATGCCCATCGGCTTGTAAAGCTGCGACATGCGCTCCGCCAGCTTCCGCACAGCCCCGCCCGGTAGGACGCTAGTGAAATTCATGTGGCTCAACACGGCATCGCCCAGCACAAGCAGGTATTTGGTTTCGCCGAATACCTCCTCGGAGCCGTCCGGGTAGTGGTACGTCCAGACTTGGTTCGAGAGCACGACCCGATCTTTGGGCAGCCCGAAGATCAGCAAGTCCAGAATGTCAGGGAAGAATTCTCGCGCCCAGACAGGCAGCAGGTTGCTCACCGTGCGCCAGATCCAGTTATCGTGGTTGCCCCGCATGATGATAATCTGAGCGTTGGTGTTGTCGATTAGCCATTGGATGAGCGCCCGCACTGCGGCGATCTCCATAGCGATAGTGCGCGGGGTCGGCATTGGCTTATCCGGGTCGAAGTCAGGCGCGAAGATAGATTGCACGGCCTCGTCACTGTGATTGCTGGCCTGCTTGTTGTCCAAGCTGTCGCCGCCAAACACGATGATGTCCGGGTTTTGCTCTGCAAGGAGCCTGCCCAGATCGGGCGCGGGCATCCCATGAATATCGCCGACTGCCACGATGATGCGCTGTTCTTCTTTGGACGGGGCGATCAGAGTGTGCGGGAAGTACCGCCAGCTATCGCCGAAGTAGGTTCGGTACAGGTCGGTGATCCCTTCCGGCTCCGGGTCTAGGTCGCCAGAGCCGGGATCGGCCTCAATATTCTGTCCATCATGATGGACGGGTCAGATTCCGTAACTTTATAAGCGCTGGATCGATACCGGGCCTGCCAAAGTTATCGCCAATGATAGGCTCGTAGAGCGTTGGTTCCCATAGCGCTTCGAGTGCGGGGCCGAGGTTTACCTTGTTGTATGTGTCGCCCAAGATAGGATCGTAGAACTTGCCAGCGCCAGAGCCGGGGTCGGCCTCGATATTCTGTCCATCATGATGGACGGAACGGCTCCCAAAGTGCTTCGAGTGCGGGGCCGAGGTTTACCGTATTCTGCCAGTCGCGGAAGATGGGATCGAAGTAGGGCTTCCCGCTGATGAGAATTGGTTCGGTAGGAACGGCAATCTTATTCGACTGATTCCACTCTTCGATCCGGCGCTCGGTGTCCTCATTGTCCGAGTAGTAGCTAGCGGGACGGAGATCTCGACGCTTTCAAACGCAGCCTTGAGTAGTTTCTGCGGCTCTTGGAGGCCGTTGTAGATGGCGACTTCTATTCAGCGTCAATTCGGTCAACATAGGCGGCAGGGCGGTATAGCGGTTCTTGCTATGCCAGTGTGCTCGATGAGGCCGACCAAAACAGGATTGGTGCCACCCCGATCTGCCGTGTCCTCTGAGACTCGGAGCCGCCTCAATTTCTGAATCTTCGGTTATCGGATAACGGGGGCTACGGTTGGGATTGTCGGCCCTAGATTTTGGCAATTTGACGACAGGCCAGCGTTGAGTGTCTTATGATCAGCCGCTGTCTAAAGCGTGGCCCCTGTTGATTCGGGCAGTGTGCAAGTAGTTTCGTCGTAAAGCCAGACCGTTCTTCAAGACCCCTACACTCACTAGCCGTCTAGGTTGATAGCCAGCTTGTTAGGAGTGTTACTTGAGGAATGTTCTGCCTGTCTACCATCACGACCTATTCAGAGGGCTTTTGCCTCTTGTTTTACAAACAGCCGTAAAAGCATCCGGAAATGTCCGTAATTGTTGTCAGCATTTCATACTTGTCTTATGTGCGAGGCAGGGGGTGTGCGACTCGATGACCACATCACCCCTCACAACGGCACGATCACTCCCCCCTATCTAAAGATACGGGGAGAGGCGTAAATCCCCCGAATCTGTCACCCCGAATCTTCAATCTTGATAAAACGCTTGTGGCTTTTCAGTTTTTACAGCGCACACATGATCAACGGATTTGTGTGTCTTAGGCAGGGTCTCCATAGCAGATTTTCGACAGGTAGTCCTAGTCGAAGCAATTTGAGATCAATTTCTCAAACATGGCCTGAAAGTCAACGATCTGTTGACATCGAAATGGGACAATGAATATAGGTCACAGAGTGGTTTTGCTCGTGGCGGACAGTGAAGTGAGGGATTAGCAGGTCAAAGTTAAGCCTGATTTGTTCCCCACAACATTGAGCATCACTAGAAAAATTATTAATTACTTAAATTTTTGAGGTTAGTCCATTTTTGAGGGCTAACCTCGTTTGTTTTGAATATTTTAAGAGCGTCCTCCTCCGCCAAAGTCCGTCCTGACGGCTTCTATTCAAACGACTCCCATGAGGATAAGAACCAATGAAATCTCAGTCAAATCACTGTCTAACTGTACTCACTGTTGGACATACTCCATATAAGCCTGCGGCTATGACTTGTTGCTCAGATCACGACAGTGTGAATGCTTCCGCCAATGAGTAATACAAGCCGTGCAACCTACACACAGGTTAATCCCTATAGGCTTTATAAGCCTCCTGTAGCAGAAAACCTTCAACTGAACGTGTTAGCTCCTGTCTATTACAATTATCAGGCAGCCGATGGGCAGCTTGCCTATCAGGTAGTCCGCACACCTCAACCAGATGGCGGCAAGAAATTCACTCAGCGCCATCCGGATGGTCATGGCGGCTGGATATGGAATCTCGAAGGCATTACCCCGCTGCCCTATCTGCTGCCAGAGTTGTTGCAGGCGGTGGCTGCTGGCTGGCTTGTGCTCCTTGTCGAGGGTGAGAAGTGCGCCACAATCCTTAACGCAGCTTTCCAAGCCGCTGGTGTAGATGCTATCGCCACTTGTAACAATGGCGGCGCTGGCAAATGGGGCGATGCACAATCGGCTTACCTTGCTGGCGCTCATGTGGTTATGCTGCCCGACAATGACAAGGCAGGTCGTAACCATGTGATCACGGCGGGGCGGGCGCTGCTTGCCGCAGGGGTAGCATCACTCAAGATGATCCCATTGCCCGGACTGGCTGAAAAGGATGACATCGCCGATTGGTTAACGCAGGGTAATACTATCCCTGACTTGCTGGCGTTAGTCGCAATGGCAGGCGAATACACCCCGTCGGAACCGGACAAGCTTAGTGTTACCAGACTACCCAATCAAGCTGCCCAACTAACACCTGACCTAGATCACCACGAACGTGCTCGACTCACGGCATGGGCACAAGCCGCACTTAAAAATGAGATAACCGATCTAGCTGGGTTAGCCGATGGACGGTTTGCTAGGCTCAAAGCTGTGGCAAACCGTCTAGGCACTATCGCTGCACATGGTCTTTTAAGTGACAGTGAATGCCTCAATGCGTTGTATGGAGCCAGTCTCGCCAACGGGTATGCTCAGAAAAAAGGAGTTGCTACCGCCGAAAAAGAGGCACGCTGGTATTTTGATGATGGCAAACAATACCCCTGCGATCTGCCACGACCCAATGAAAGAAGACCCGTTGAACTGGAAGCAGCGGCCCCACGCAAGGAAGAGAGTTCGGTTGCCGTCATTAGAGAACAGGCCAGAATTGCCGTTCAAAACTATCTAGGCGCTACGGAATCACATCAGTTTTTTTTGAACAGTTCTCAACCCGGAGTAGGCAAAACGGAACTGGCAAAAGAGATCGCCGCTGAATATATCGGCAAGGGCTATAGGGTTGTCTGGTTACGGATGTATTCAGGTAGCCCCGAACGCAACCAAGTCTTTGTTCAAGGATTCGAAAAATATGGCCTCACTTCAAACGATTTCTTCTTCCACACACCACGACAGGACACCGACCAACATGCGCTAGGATATTGCCAACGTGCAAAAGTTTGTAATACCGCTGCCAGTCAGGGCTATAGCAGTGGTGCTGTGTGCCAGACGTGCTCCTTGTTCAGGCTAACAGGGGAATGTGAATGCAAGAGCCGTCTATACCTCTCACAATTGGACAAGGGCAAGAAGCATAAGATCGCCGTCTATAGCGCCGAAAACGCAATAGACCCGCGTATCTTTCAGGGTACGGCTGCAAAAGCTGTTTTAGTGGTGATCGACGAGTCGCCGCTTGACGTAGTAACCCGCTGCCATCGGTACACACGCCACGATCTAAAAGCTAGAAAGGTAATCTCGCTAGTCGAGCAAGGGGATTACTCTGAGAGTGGGATCCTTTTTGAGGAGATGAACCAACTCCTTGACAGCATGGCTTATGCGATTGAGAACATACCCGTCGTACAGGATGCAAAAACCAAATATCGCAAGCTAGATCCCCAACAACAGTTCGGCGGACGGGCTTTGTTCGCCAGCATCATACGCCGTTTCGGTGGGGCTGAACGGGTAGAGAAGCTGATCAGTCTGAAAAATGGCTATCAGGCGGCACTCTTCAACACAATAGATCTACAAGCTATCGAAGACGGTGAACTACCGACGAACGCCGAGCATATTGTGGACATATTTCTGGAGGAATACGACCAACACTGGAAACAAGCAGGCGTAACTTGGTGCAGCCGCCTCATCCCCGATCTGTCAGTCGATAAAGCGCCAATACTAGAAGTCTATCGTATGGATCCACTCGTGTTCCCCAGTGGCACGAAGATTATTGTCAACGATGCCACCGCTGATCCTGAACACTACCAAATAGCCTTCTCTGGCCCAAAAACAAAAGGCAAGGCTGGTACACCCTTCACAGTATCTCCTTACAGCGACTACGCAAAGGAGCCATATCACAAGGGGGAGGTTATTCAGTATACAGGCTCCAGCAACAGCCGAAAGGCAGTGGCCCTCGATTCATTTGAGGACATAGAATCAGACGAGATACCCGCCGCGCTTAAGAAGCTAAAGGCATTTATGCTGTGGGTATTCAAGGAACATGGGGCCAATAACGTCCTTTTGACCAGCTATAAAGCCTTGATCGAAAGGGTCACGTCTTGGGCCGTTGCTCAAGGCATGAACCCAGCTAACTTTAATCATTTTGGTCAAGGCACGGGGTCAAATCAATGGGAACACCTCTCCGTAGGCGTTGTGTTCGGCACGCCGCGCATCGCTGAATTAGATGTGCTGAAGCAAGCCAACCTATACCATCATGGCGAGAAGGCCTTAGGACTTAGCAAGACAACACGAAACATTCCTTATCCGGGGTTGGCAGAAACCTATCCAGATGATACGGCCTTTGAAGACCCAAGAGTGGAAGCGATGCGGCTCCACATTATCCAAAGGGAATTCAGGCAGTCCATCGGACGGACCCGGCCCGACACTAATCTCGGTGATAAGCATGTTTATGTACTTTCAGACTTTCCAGCCGGGGTTCAGGTCGATAAGCTGGAGTCAAGGCAACTCTACGACCTTAGCGCTGATGTTAAGGCGTATATGCTGACCGAAATCAAAAAGGGACGAACCTTCTCTTATGCCGAAGTGGTGCAAGCTTTCCCGGAGAGACGTAAGCAAACTGTGCGCGATGTTTGTAAGCGTGTGCATGAGGAACTTAAAGTGGCTGGCATCGCCGATGACGCGACACCACCAGCCAATAAACGTGGTGAACCCGGAATTTGGATCAAGGGTCGGTGAGTTAATTAGAACAGCACACTGTAGAATATATATTATAGTGTGCTGTTCCAATTGAAATTCTGCTCCTTTCTCTCTTGATTAGCGCAAAACTAAGCTATCGGGGTAAAGGGTATGCCTACGAGACTGCTCATTTGCGAAAGCGTGTTTAGCCTTGATGCCGCCAGTGGATGTTGGCACGATTTCATAAGCAGCGGCAGCTTGTTTCTCGGCGATCTCAGCTTGCCTAATCATCTCGGCAACCACTGGGTTGAAACCTGCCTTCTCGTAACGAGCCTCTTTTGCCTCAATAGCATCAAGATCTATTCCGATCTCAAGCATCTTTTCGAAGAGCTAGCTCAGAGACCAAATTTGGTGGAGCACGCCTTGTGTGTCTATGGACAACATGACCCATACCGACCCGTCCATCATGATGGACAGCGACGAATGAGCTTATAAGACATGCCACTATCCTAGCTTGGCTCAACGTACTGACAGTTTGTTCGATATATTAATTTATTTATTACAATAATTCGAAATAGATACCGATTAGTTGGGCTAATCAGATGTTACATCGGCTATTCGGAAAGCATCGTTTGGTGGTGCAGGGAGGGGAGGTTATCGAGCTACGCTAACGGTGTGGTTAGTGGACAGGGAATAGTAAACCCGGTCATCGCCCTCGGATTGTAATCGACCTCAACCTGAATTGGAATAGCATCGAGGCCGTTGATTGCACCAGATTGAACGGTAGATAGCATAGAGAGCCAAATTTCTTAGGCATTTGATATTTAAGTCAATTATACCGAGAATGCTGATCGAAACATTATCCTGCTTTGCCCGCTGGCAAGCCACGTGTCAAGTCAAAAAATTCCTTTTGCCACTCTGTAAGGTAAATGGTTTCTATGGCAATCATATCACTCATGGTAATATTTTACTTGATCGCGAAACTCAGTGGATATACTTGAACCAGAGTAATGGCTTGCCGTGATAGCGAATACTCAATGGAAAATTGCAGATTGTGATTATCCGTGTCCCTGCGGCTATTTTGGGGATTCACTGAGAGCCTGTACTTGCGGCGAAGCTGCGGTTCGTCGTTACCAGCAGCGCATCAGCGGCCCCATGTTGGATCGGTTCGATATTCAGCTTGATGTCCAGCGCGTAGATCACGATAAGTTGACGGATGCAAGCAAAGGTGAGCCGTCAGCAACCATTCAGGCTAGGGTAGAAGAATCTCGTGAACGGCAAAGACAGCGGTACAGGGATCTGCCGGGATTAAGGGCTAACAGCGACTTAGGCGCAAGTGAAATCGAGAATTTCTGCGTGATGGAGGAAGGGGCCAAAACGCTCCTGAGTGCCGCGATGCGTAAACTTCAACTCAGCGCCCGTGCTTATCATCGGGTGTTAAAGGTCAGTCGCACGATTGCAGACTTAGCCGCAAGCGACGTAATCAGAACTGAACATGTCGCTGAGGCGGTGCAATACAGGTCGAGAACGTTGTTAAGCTAAATGAATCCTAATGGAACCAAGCCTTGTGATGCATGTTTACATCACGGCGGAGTCGCCCGATGGTTTAAGTAGTCGTATTACTTCTCATAAGTATGCAAAGCGCTCCAATTGGAGCGCTTCTGCTTTATCACGCGAAATATTACACAAGCTGATTTAGTTGGGTTTGCCACTTTGGAGCTAGCCACCCGACACTGAACATTTGAGCGATACAAAAGGGCTTGACACATTCAGAAAAGTTGTTTTGAATACCCTATTGTATAAATAAAGGCGTGAGATATAGATATAATAGACCATTGAATTTGTTGATAGTTAACTCTCCTGTCGGTTTATAAGGATTGCCCAATCCGTTTTGAGCGTTCGTAACCCGCATTAACTGGAATATATATTCAGTGTCGGGTGGCTAGTGGTTGGGCGGGATCTAAAGCCTACAATGTAGTAATGTAATTGCCTTCACTCGATCTAAAATTGCGTATATAACTTATTTAAAACTCCTTTACTATTATTAAACGTTACGCCTGAATTATTTGAGGGGCAATACGTAAATACACGTAGTTTAGAAGGACATTTTCTTTGCTCGCTCCTACCAGCCGCATGTTATCGGAGCAAATTCAAATCTGCCAATCGTAGTAATGTTCGATCCGCTCGTTCTCATAACCGCATAAGGCGCAACCATAAGCGCTTATTAGCCTTGCTACCGGGTTTCGAGCGGCGATAGTTGGCCTCTAGCTTTGTAGCCTTTTGCCGCAGTTCGTTGGCAAGAAAAGCGGCTTTAATCGCACCCAAAGGCTAGATTAACGCCCCCAACCCATGCCGTTAGTTTGCTTTCTATACCATGACGTTTGGCTACATTATGCGGTATACCAAAGTATATAGAGAGGGATAGGGAGCAATGGCAACAAAAAACGTCTAACGCACGACAACGGCAATTCGATCATCAAATCTTGCTCAAGCACGTCCGAGATCGCGTACCCACGCGCCCTGCACGAATTGAATGATGCTCAGTGGGGACATCTGAAAACGCTGTCAGGTGAAGGCGGGGTTGTAGAAGATTACGCAATCGTCAACGGCGCACCCTACACCTTCGGTCAAGTCGCTGAACGGTATTGGACGAGTCACCCGGCGTGAAGGCGCTCATTGCCTCTCGTGGGCTATGGTTGTTCCCAGTTCTTGGTTCCGTTGCTTGGCGTGCTTACCAGTAGCAGCAATCGAAACGTCATTATTAAGTCGTGCATAGTCTTGCCAGTCATCAGCCCCACGCTTCTTCCATTCATCGGTCAGTAGACGCTGAGATTGCTTTTGAGACTCGCGAATAGCTAGGGTTTGCTCAGTTTGTGTGGGCATATACCCAGCGTGGATATATGCCAGATATTCTTTGGACTGCTTGGACGGAATGTTTTAGTGCGTTGGGTCATGACAAACAATCGAGCCATTTCCTGACGAATAGGCTCCCATTCCTTGAAAGTCGCAACTTGGGCGATACGGGCAATCTGTTCGTCGTTTACCAACAGCGCTGCACCGCCTAGACACTCCGCCGTCAGCGGGCCGACTTGGATCTGCTGGCTCAGTTCTTGGTTCAGGCCGGAGTCTCTGTCGCCAATCTCGACAGTGATGCCGCAGGCTGGCAAGGTATCACTTGGGGTATTGTCGCCGCGTTCGTGCAGTGGCATCTGGCACAAGGCTACGCCATTGGGAGCATCAATGTTCGCCTCGCCACTCTCAAGACCTACGCGGGGTTGGCGTGTCAAGCCGTGACCATCTCCCCGGAAGCGCGGGTTCAGATCAAGGCGGTCAAAGGTTACAGCTACAAACAAAGTCAGCAGGTTGACGAGAAGCGCGAGACAGTGCGTCAGGGTAACAAGAAGGCCGCTGCCGTGAGCCTGACGAAGGCCCAAGCCGATTTGCTCAAGGCCCAACCTGATACGTCGCAAGGTCGGCGCGACGCTCTGCTCACATGCCTACTGCTGGATCATGGGTTGCGCTGCGGTGAGGTGGCTGGATTGACCGTCGTCGCCTTCGACTTGGAAGCCCGCACAAAGGGGGATCAGATGGACAAAGCAGCAGTTGCTCTCTTTAGTCGTCATATTGCCCGCAAAGAGCACAAGGCCCAATATCAGGTTGTTCAGTTGTGAGTCGAAGTTGTGGACCAAATATTTGATTGGCCCACCAATGGCGAATGAGAGTGAAAATCCTACAAAACATGCCGAAGCATCACCTCCAATGCTGGTTCTCGCCGCACTTCTTCTCATTCATTAGTGGAATCCTGCTGTGCTACAGGATTTAAGGGGAATCAAAAACCCAAGACAAGCTTGGGTTAATGTGCCGGAGGTGGGAGTCGAACCCACACGACCGTAAGGTCACTACGCCCTGAACGTAGCGCGTCTGCCAATTCCGCCACTTCGGCAATATACGACCTATTTTAGGGGTTCATTGGCGCACTGTCAAGGGCGATTTCGCACATCATAGACCAAATGCAACAAAATTTACTTCACATCCCATAACCATAAATCGTTAATTTTACGACCTTACGATCTACTGAGTCGTGCTACAGGGGATGGGCAACACTGCCTATGCCCTGTAGGATTGCACAAACCGTCCCAAGAATTTAAGGTAAATTTAAGGTTGTGACCTCTAAAAGTTGAGCGGCCTCCATCACTATTCCACAATCTACCCATATATTCTTACACGAAATCGATTCGATCCGTCGCGATTATCTCCTTGAAAACAAAAGGTTTTTGTATAAGTGAAGATAAGTACCTGTTTTCACGATAAAATAGGTAATCAGGTAATGTGTATTCAATGCGATCCCATGCGTAAAGAATGAGGCGGTGCAGCATATGTTCAGAATACTGGATTCGTTGCAAATCGCATTTGAACGGCTTTGGAATAATCGTATTCTGGTGCTGTGGGCGTTGGTAGGTTTGACCTCAGCAACAACGTTGGCGTTAAGCCTACCTCTCTATGTAGATTCGGTGAACACACGGTTGTTAGCTTCGCAGTTGGACAATCCACCGTATGCCTTTCGCTTTCGCTATCTTGGAGCGTGGAAAGGCAATATCAAATATGCCGATGTAGACAGTGCTACCGATGCGATTCAGGATGGCTTTACGAAGACATTAGGTTTGCCTGTGGCAAGCCAAGTACGCTATGAAAGAGGCGGCGCGTGGACTACCAAGCTCGGCACGAACAAAATTCTGGGGCCATTTAGCATCGGAACTTTGCAAGGGGCAGATTCGCAGATCAAAATTACATCGGGCAAGTGGCCTCCTGATCCTGTTAAAGCGGGCGATCCCCTGCCTGTCTTGATTCCTGACAAAATGCTGTTCGACAAAGGGGTGCAAACTGGCGATGCACTCACCACCTCACGACCGGGTGGCAAACCCCTCAACTTGAAGGTGGCAGCTACTTGGACTGCGGCGAATCCTAATGATCCCAATTGGATTTTCCCGCCCAAGTTCTTCGACGAAATTCTGCTCGTGCAGCCCGACGATCTGGCAAAGGCGTTGGACGGCATCGAAAAGCCTGTCGAGGAAAGCGCTTGGTACGTTATCTTTGATGGAAGCAACATTCGTACTTCCGATGTTGGCCCGCTGCTCAACCGAGTAACCGATGGACAGCGTAACGTTGAAGCTGTACTACCCGGTATTCGTCTAGAAAAATCGCCCGTAGATGGATTGACCGCTTTTAGTAAAGAGGTTAATCAGTTGACGCAGCAGTTGATGATCATGATCTTGCCTGTAGCGGGTCTGGTACTATATTTTGTCTCGCTGATTGCAGGGCTGTTGGTCAGTCGCCAGCAAACCGAAGATGTCACACTGCGTAGTCGGGGGATGAGTCGGCGCGGTATCATTGGTGTCCATTTCCTGATGTGGCTGATTCTGGCAGGCATCGCTTTCGCTATCGGTTTTGGCCTGTCGCCTCTGGTGGTTCGATTAGTCGGACAGACGACCTCATTCTTGCGCTTCGACAACACCGATGCACCGCTGATGATTACCTTCACTTCACAGGCGTTAATGTTGGGGGCGGCAACCGCCCTAATCGCTGCTAGCAGTGGCTTGTATATGGCATGGTTGACCAGCCGCCAAACGATCACCAGTTTTAAGCAACAGTCAGCACGGGCTTCATCGGCGTGGTGGCAGCGCACCTATCTTGACATTCTGATCCTGATTCCGGCCTACTACGTGTTATACACCCTCTCGCGGCAGGGCGGGTTAGTTACCAGCGCCACCGATCCGTTCAGCAACCCGATCTCGTTTTTGGGACCGACTCTATTTGCACTTGGCAATACGCTGTTGTTTCTCCGACTATGGCCTTTCCTGCTGCGGATCGGCGCGAAAATCCTTTCCTATGGGCGCGGTATTGCGCTGCTGATGGCGCTACGTGAGCTAACACGCTCGATTGGACGCTACCGGGGCGGCTTGCTAATGATGTGCTTCACCTTAAGCCTAACTGGATACACAGCTTCGATGGCTAGCACGATTGACCGCAGTCTGGTCGATTCGATTGATTACAAAATCGGCGCGGACTCGGTGTTGATCACCAGTGCTGACGCACAGACGCAAGAAGGCGCAGCCGATGCCAATGGGCAAACTACCCAGACTGTTACTGGGTTTAATACGCTGCCTGCAACAGATTTGCTAGATGTACCGGGGGTAGCGAATGTGGCGCGGGTGGGTCGCTATGATGCCCAACTTAAACTGCCCAGCCAACGTCTGGACGGTACGATTTTGGCGATAGATCGTGGCTCTATGGCCTCGATTGTGCGATTCCGCTCCGACTACGCCACCATGCCTGTTGCTGATTTGTTCAATTTGCTAGCAGGGCGGCGCGAGGGAGTCCTCTTGAACACGGCGACTGCCACCAAGTACAATCTGCGCGTGGGTCAGGACATCACCTATTCGGTCAATGCCCTCAATCAGTGGTACGATGCGAAAGTGCCGATTGTTGGACTAGTCAACTATTTCCCAACGCTTGACCCGACTCAAAAGTTCTTCCTGATCGCCAATATCGATCCAGTCTGGGAAACTGTCGGAACAGAACTCCCCCATGACATTTGGATACAATTAGCGCCCGGTGCCGATCCAAACAAGGTTGAGGAGGCGGTGAAGGAAAAAGGGTTCCCAGTCGTACAATGGCTCGACCCCGCGCAAGATCTGCACGCGGCACAAACGGCTCCGTCGCGACGGGGAGTGCTAGGCTTTCTCTCTATTGGCTTTATCGCCTCAGTGGTACTGACGTTGGTTGGTTCGATCATCCAGAGCACCGCATCGTTCCGAGCGCAATCGGTTCAGCTTGGATCGCTGCGGGCGATGGGTCTGGGTGGGTTTGCAGTCGGGGTGTACCTAATCGTCTCGCAGGGGTTGTCAGTCGTCGGTGGTATTCTCGGTGGCACGATTATCGGGGCGCTAGCGACGATTCTCTATTTGCCGTTGTTGGACTTTGGCGGAGGGCTGCCGCCGTATCTGGTGCGGGTGGCGTGGGGTGACATTTTCACAGTCTACGCGATTTTCGCGGGGGTACTATTTGGGGTGACATTGTTCACAACATGGATCTTGGGTCGCCAGAGTCTATTTACCGTCGTTAAGCTAGGCGAGGTTGGCTAGCCTCGCCTTTATCAACATTTCACAAGTGGGGGATGTTTATGAGAGGTTTCATTTGTCGAGTGGTTGTGACCGCCTTCATCGGTGTGACGGTAGCTTCGTGTACCGGAAATACATCACCGGGAGGGGGGAACACCCAACAGCAAGCGCCGACCTCAACACCCATTCCGACGGCTCCTTCGGCGGCGCGTCAGACGTTTCTCGTGCAGCGTGGCGATGTAACACAAATCTCAGACTTTACTGGGCGGTGGCAGCCGCGTGACCAAACACAGCTTGGTTTTGAGATCGCAGGCACGGTGCGGCGGGTGACAGTGCAGCGCGGTGCAGCCGTCAAGAAGGGTCAACTGTTGGCAGACTACCAGATCACCGATCTTGAAAACCAGCTTGCCAGCGATCAGCTTAACTTGCAAACTGCCAAAGCGAATCTAGAAACAGGCGATACCAGCAGTGTCGGTTCGGTAGCGGATGCCGAGGTTAATCTTGCCAATGCAAAACTTTCGCTTGAGAAAACCAAACAAGGCAGCCCTTGGCCTGCACTTCAAAGCGCCAAACTCAGTATCGACAACGCCAAAGATAACTTAAAAAGCGCCCAACGAGCCTATGATGACGCAGTGAGCCGTCCTAATAATGCGGGTTCAGCCATTGACTCGGCCTTTAACACTCTGGTGAATGCCAAAAACAGCCTCAAGTCTGCTCAGGCCAGTTATGACTCGGCAGGGCAGCAGTGGTCTCAGTATCAGTTCAGTATTTCGTCAGCAGAAAATGAGGTTATTCGCAACCAACTGGCGCTGGCGAAAGCCTTGCAAGGGGGGACAGATCCGACCAAAGCACAGGCAGTGACTCAAGCTCAACTTAAGGTAGATCAAGATCAGGCTAATATTAATAAGTCTTCGCTGTTTGCCACTAGTGATGGCGAAGTGCTTGAAGTGACGATCAAGCCCGGCGATGCAGTCAAAGCCTTTGATGTGGTGATCACCGTTGGTCGTTCAGAGCCGAAAGAGGTGGTTGCGAGTCTTGCTATCGGTGATGCACAAAAATTGAGCGTTGGGCTGGTCGGTGTTTGTCAGGTCGCCAATCGACCCGAAACTGCGGTACAGTGTGCTGTGCGGCGTGTTCCCCTCAGTGCGCGAGATTCCGACCAGACTTCTCGCGTGGCAGCCTCGTTAGATAACCTGACAACAGGTCAGCTTATCGAAGTGAAAATGCCGCTAAGTGTGAGCCATGATGTTCTATGGCTACCCCCAGCGGCGGTACGGACTTTCCAGAACCGTAACTTTGTAGTGCTGCAAACGCCTGACGGTCAGCGCGTGGTAGATGTAGAAGTCGGGCTAAAGACAGACACGACAGGCGGCGCTGACGCACGAGTAGAGATCAAGAGTGGTGTCCAAGAAGGCGATGTTGTGATCGGGCCATAAGTTTAGGAATCTAGCAATGACAGATAACGGTAGCGACGCACCTTATATCATTTGCAAGCAGATCGTCAAGGCATACAAGATCGACATCCATGAGATCGTGGCCTTGAAGGGTATCGACTTCGAGATGGAAAAGGGCGAAATGGTGGCAATCATTGGCCCATCCGGGGCGGGCAAAAGTTCGCTACTCAACCTGCTGGGTGGGTTGGATACACCAACCGCCGGATCGCTGCGGGTCGATGGCATCGATCTACTGCGGATGAAAAGCAAGGAACTGGCGGAATATCGGCTGAAGCGGGTAGGCTTCCTGTGGCAGAACGTCGAGCGGAACTTGCTCCCACACCGTTCCGCACTGCGTAATGTGACTCTGCCAATGATGATGGCAGGAGTCGCGCCGTGGGAACGTACCCGCCGCGCCAAGGAGTTGTTAGATGCAGTAGGGCTTGGCGATCAGGCTCACAAACTACCCGCACAACTTTCCGGCGGTCAACAGCAGCGGGTGGGCATTGCGGTGGCGCTGGCAAATCATCCCGGCTTGATGCTGCTTGACGAGCCAACGGGCGCATTGGATCGCAAAGCCGCTGCACAAGTTATGAAGTTGCTAAACGATCTGCGCCAACAATATAACCTGACCGTGCTTATGGTAACACATGATCTGGACATGGCCTCCTACGCTGACCGCGTGTTGACTCTGCGTGACGGCGCATTGGGTCAGGACTTGACGCACGGCTCCGACGAATCGCCTATGCTGGATGCGGTTGGGCGTATTACGCTGCCGGAGGCGGTACGGGCGCAATTGAGTCAGGCCCCACGTATCTCTATCGAGATTCGACCTGAAGGCGTGCTACTACGCCCTGAACAAGATCAAATCGAAGATACCAGCGCCTTACTACAGGAAATCATGCCGCAAGATGCCCCGCCCGAACGCAAGCGATTCCGCCTTTTCCGGCGCAAGCGTAAAGTCGCGGAGAAAGAGGTTAGTTAAATCCTATGGCTGCTGTGGAATGTATTGATGTATCGCGTACCTATGGCTCAGGCGAGACGGCAGTACCTGTGCTGCGCGGGCTTGATCTGACTGTCGAAGAAGGAACACTTGTAGCGCTGTATGGGCCATCGGGCAGCGGCAAGACAACGCTGCTTAACTTGATTGGCGCATTAGATTTGCCCACAGAAGGTACGGTAAAAGTTCTGGGACAAGATATTGTTCATCTGAGCGAAAGCGCTCGAACCAAACTGCGACGTACTGAACTTGGCTTTGTGTTCCAGAGTTACGCACTGCTGCCAACGTACAGCGCTCTGGAAAACATCGATCTCGCGTTACGGTTGCTCAGTCTTGGTTACCGCGAACGCCAGCAGCGTGCCAAAAGTGCGCTGGATGCCGTCGGGTTGGGAGCGTGGTCCAGCCACATGCCCGACGAGTTGAGCGGTGGTCAGCGGCAGCGGGTGGCGATTGCGCGGGCGCTTGCCGCACGGCCTCGCCTGATGCTCGCTGACGAACCGACAGGTGGCCTTGATACGCGCACGACGCGCCGCGTACTGGCCTTATTTCGCGGGGTAGCGCAAGGGCAGGGTACAACCTTCGTGATCGTCTCACACGATCCACTAGTTGCGGAACATGTGGATCTGGCCTATGACCTGCACGACGGAAAATTGATTCCGCGTGCTATTGAAAACTCTGTGAATTCACAGGTCGTCGCAGCGGTTGGCGATGGATCTATACAAGAAGGAGAACCAGAGCATTGAAGCAGATTTCTGCGGGGCCTGTGATCACCCTTATCCTCGTTATCGCTGCCTTTATGGTTGGCATTAACGTTTCTCACCCTCAACCGCCGCGCCCTAACAACGTTGCCCCGGCGACCAATACCCGGCGGGCAGCAGGCCAAGACTCAGGCCAAGAAGTCGCCGAGGCCAACAGCGCGACTCCAACCAAAGCGTCAGCAACCTCGGCGCAGACGCAGCCTGCCGCAACGCGCACGGCGACTATCCGTCCAACGACGGCGCTAGCGACTTTTACGCCATCGCGGACTCTCAAGCCACCGCCAACGTTTGAGCCGCCAACAGCAACGGTACTGGCAACGCTTACCCCAGTGCCAACGGCCTCACCGACGCTGGACTTGAGCATCAATATCCCCGGACTAAACGGTAATGAATCGCCAACACCTGCTTCAACCGCAGGTTGTGTCCCGCGCAAAGAGTGGAAGCTGACTTATACCGTGCAGCGGGGCGACGCGCTAGCTCGTATTGCAGATGTATACAATACATCGGTGAGCGAACTGCTCAAAGCTAACTGCTTGACCAATGCCGATCTAATTGTCACCGGGCAAACGCTTAAAGTGCCGGGAACAACCCAGCCCGTGACCCCCTCAGTCGTCTGCGGCCCATTCGAGCTATCGACACCATTGGACAATACGCAGAATGTAGAAGGTGGCGGCAACCTGACCTTCGACTGGCACGGCCCGCGTGCGCCATACAACCTAATCCGCGTAACCCGTCCCGATGGGAGTATCTGGGAACGAGTGCTCGACCTGCGACAAAACGAAACTGTCGATGCCTATAAAGAATTCAACCCGTCAGGAACTTACAAATGGCAGGTCTTCCCGTTGGATAGCAATTATCAACAGGTTTGCCCAGAAGGCCCGATCTGGTACTTTACGAAAGCCACTGCGCCGACAGCCACTCCGACACAGAAAAGTGTGCTAGGGCCATGAGTTGATTCTAAAACAGATACACATCTCGCCTCAAACGTGGAAAACATAGACAGATCGGTCCATATCGACCCCGTAGTCTGCTACGGGGTTTTGATTCTTACTTTCTTTGCTGAATTGACACGTAGAAAACATAAAAGATATGATATTGTAATATCACAATTCGCTAACAGACGAAGCTGCCAACACATTGCCTTTAACCTTTCAACAGGCGTGACAGGAACACCAAGATATGTTGAATCGTTCCCGCTTCCAAGCAAAGTTGGTTCTCATTTTTATAGACGTATTGTTAGGTTTTGCAATCGCTGTTTTTGAAAACAAGATATCCGAGTTAGTCAAAATATCTCCCTTACGCTTATCGCTTCTGGCGGGACTTACGTTAGCGGGTTTGATCGCCGCCAATGTCACGCTTCTACTCTATGATTCTGAAGTATTGCCTGATTCAGAGAATAAGCGCTCGTGGCGATCTATCCTACGTATCACTGGAATAGTTGCCTTTATCCTTGCTTACGCTTGGCTCATTTTTGCCTCCGATACGCTGCCCCAACTGCTAATGGTTATTGCATTCGTCGTTGCAATCCTAAGTCTACTTGTGATAATCGGTTCAATTTTTATCAAAGCGCAGCCCTCAGATCGAACCAAGATGCTAAATAATGTCTATGAATACTGGATTAAGGGTGTGCTAGAAAAGGGGAAAATAGATGATGTCTGGCTGGATCTGATTGCCAGTGAACGCCCGAAAGCGGTTGTCCCCGCAATCTCACGCACCGTTCAACATCGAGGTGTTGACAGCTTTCGGCTGGAAACAGGTACACAAATCGCGGATGTATTTCGCCGGACGGGACGTGCCCTGCTTATTTTAGGGGAACCCGGCTCTGGCAAGACTATGACCCTGTTAGAATTGGCAAAACACCTGATTTTAGAGGCCAAAGCGGACGACTTGAAACCGATGCCAGTCGTATTGAACCTCGCCTCATGGGCAGAGGAACATCCTGAACGGTTGGAAAAGTGGCTGATTGAGCGGCTGTTTCTCGATTACGGCGTTTCGCGCAAGCTCAGTGCGTATTGGATCGCAAGTGGCAACCTACTCTTCTTGTTTGATGGGCTGGACGAAGTGGCGGAATCGCAACGGTTAGCTTGTCTAACGGCGATCAATAAATTCTGGTCATCGGAGCATGATTGGAAGGATAACGGCATCGCCGTATGCAGCCGTGTTGAAGAATACAATATGCTGAGTGAACAACTTCACCTAGAAGATGCTGTCATCCTGAATCCACTCACGCCAGAGCAGGCTGATAATTATCTTGAGCAACTCGGAGAAAAATGGGCTGATCTTCGCGCCGTCGTGGAAACCGATCCCGTGCTTCGCGAACTTGCGACCTCGCCGCTGCTGCTGAACATTATGGCAGTGGCCTATCGAGATACCCTCAAAGAAGAAATCACAGGCTTTGCCAGCGTCGAAGACCAACAGAAGCATCTATTCGATTTCTACGTTGCGCGACGACTGGGTGAAGCCACGACTTATCCCAATTTCACAGCGTGCCGCTATCTTGCTTGGCTTACACGGCATATGATTACCCATAATCAGACGGTGTTCCTAATTGAAGGTTTACAGCCCGAGTGGTTGGATACTGAGCGTCAACATCAACGATTTAGAATAATAGGCTTGTTGGTCGTCATGCTGCTTGGCGGGTTGCTCTGCGGGCTGGTCGTCATGCTGGTCGGCGGTCTGGTCTACGGGCTGGTCGGCGGAATGAATACATGGATTCAGATTAAAGAAAAGCTCAATTGGTCATGGTCAAAAGCCCTTCGTGGGCTGGTCAGCGGACTGTTCTATGGGCTGCTTGGCGGGTTGTTCTACGGACTGCTTGGCGGGCTGAGTAATGGGCTGGTCTATGGGCTACTCTTCGGGCTGGTCGTCATGCTGATCGCTGGGCTGGTCGGCGGTCTGTTCGGTGCGCTGCGCGGCGGGCTAGATACAACTAGAGTGGAACAACTCAATAGGCCAAACGGAGGTATTCGGCGTTCACTAATTAGTGGTCTGGTCTTCGGTCTGTTCGGTGGGTTGCTCGGCGGTCTGTTCGGTGGTCTGGTCTTCCGTCTTATTTACGGTGGTCTGGTCTTCGGTCTGTTCGGTGGTCTGCTCAGCGGGCTTAATTATGGCGGGGGCATTGTTCTTCAATATACTATCCTTCGCGTTATGTTTTATCGCGCTGGTGTCGCGCCGCTCAACTATGCTAAGTTTCTGCAATACACATCTGACCGTCATCTTACGCGGCAAGTAGGCGGCTTATTCGTCTTTCGCCATCGGATGTTGATGGAGCATTTTGCCCGGTCTAAGTGGTAGAGAATTATCTTGTACTTAAGCTATCACAAATAGTACGACAAAGGGCTATTTAGGTGGCGGTGGCGGTAGCTCGGTTGGCTTAGTGGAGCCGGATTGCGCTGGGAGCGTCGAGGCTAGCGGTGGCGCACCATTCGACGGTTGAACGGTTTGTGTCCCTTGAGCTTCCGGCGGGCTATCTGATGCCCCCAGCTTATTATCGGGAATGACATCACACTGCGGATAGTTGTAGCAGGCATCGGGCAGTACCTGACCATTCGCATCAAATCGTCCGTTATTGATATTATTCAGATCAAGCAATTCTATGTGTTTGGGGTTCGGCATCACACACTCAATCGCGCCGTTGGGATTTTCTGGCACGCGGTTGGTTACTAACGCCTGATTCGGATTGTAGTAGTTGTAGACGATGCGTGAGATACCTTCCATCGTTTCCCACGGAACCAGACTGCCAATTTCCTGACCGGGTTGCAGTTTCTCCCACATGTAGACCGAGAGAATATAGTTACCGCCGGGAGTGTAGACAATGGCTGCATCGCTAGAATTGTAACCGTTACCGACTTTTCCCCAACCGTTTTTGTGCGCCACACGAGTTCCCGGAGGCACGCCTAGCTCGATCATTCGCCCGATAACATTGCCGCTGAGGAGTTCGACCATCTGTTTACATTCTGATTGAGTGTAGCTGTCGGGAAAGGCGGCGATTAATCCGCTGCCATATTCGCTGCAATCATACAAATTGTTGAGCAGGATAGCCATATCTTCCGCAGTAGTTTGGCTGTAACTATCCGGCTTGGCATCCAGTTTTATATCTGGTTTGGTGGTCGGTGCGGGAATGGAAAATTCGTAGTCTTTGGCTCCTACATACAGCGGTGCGCTGATAAATGTGTTTTTTGCACCAAGCGCCTGAACGGTGTTTGTTACCTGACTCAGGCCATTAGCAAGTTGGTCACGCGCATTGTTACCTGTACCGGAAAACTGGATCAGATAATTCGAGGCAGAATTACTGCTGCATAGGATCGAAGCGCCCATAAACCATTTGGTATCCTTGTCGGGGGCAAAGGTTAACTTACGGAAAATATTGAGCAGTATGGGGATCTTGATCGTGCTGAGGGCTGAATAGGCGACTGCGGGATTAATGGACAATTCCTGACCGTTTTGCAGATCGATCAGGACAACAGAAGCAATGGTAGTTTGCCCGTCGGGCAGAAAACCTTTTGCCGAAAAATAATCGAGGATCGCTTGCTTGAGCGTACTCATATCGGCGGCATGTGCGCCTTCGCTGTGCATAACCAATTTGGCTTTGCGGTTGGTAGGCTTGTGGAGTGCCTCCTCGATAGCCTTCATGGAGGCTTCGACATCCAGACGTTCCCCCGCTGCACCCGGTCCGAAGGTCAACGTATTCGTCTCAAAACTGGCTCCGCTGACTCGCTGTTCGTAGCGGGCGGCAACATCTTGCAGGAAGTTACGCAGCCGTGCTTCCTGATAATCCGAAATAAGATCAACACTGATTGGGCTGGTAGGTCGTTGCCACAGATAATTCCAGAAATCGCTCCAATAGTTGTTCGTCCCGGCACTCTTGGAACGCAGTTCCGCTAACATTAGATCGTTGTTGGTGCGGAAACCGATCTCTGCCGGATTGAGCAGGATCGGGCTGCCCTGATAATCCAGTTGGACAGGCTGGTCGTAGATGCGTTCCCATGTACTGACAGCTTCAGAAATCTTCAATCCGGTAACGGGCACCCCTGCAACAGTAATATCCGTTTGCAGTACATCCCGACCTAATGCGAAACGGCTCAATTCCAGTGCAAATACAATTAACGCAACCAGCAGCAACCCACCAGAAATTATGGGCAGGATGGGCAGCCGAAAACCTTTACGTGAAGTGCCAAGTCCAGTGACCGTCATCGCTTATATTTCGCCTCACCACAAACAACAAGTCTTAATCGATTATTCTGCTGCGCTCCACCAACACAGACTCAACAACACGATTGTGGAAATTTGCCATTGGCGGCGTTTGCGTCGGATATTGCGCCAGATCGATCCACTGATATGCCAGCAATTCGCTGCTCAATTTCACAGCGTCCTGATCTGCGTCTGGCGGCAGGACACACAGAAACGCAACATCAAGATGCTGCGGTAAAAACTTCGTCCGGGCGATAGCAAGTGGTTTAACGATATTCACATGGAGGGCAGTTTCTTCTAATACTTCACGGATAACCGTATGACTTGGTTCCTCATCGCGGACCATCCAACCGCCGGGTAAACCCCATGGAAACTTGGGATGGAAAACATGCTCCACGATCAACATCTGCCCCGTGTGGTTGAATACTGCCCCAACTACCCCAATCGTCACTCTGGGTTGCCATATCCGGTATAGTGCCTGAGCCAGATAGCCAGTCCAAGGGGCGCGTTTGAGAAAGCTGGCGACTTGCCGTTTATTCACACTCATCCTTTGAATCAACTCTATTTCTAATGATAATGGTAGCGTGTTTGAGTCAGCTTGCCACCCCAGAGTATGGGGATGTCAGGGTATGGGTAAAGTCAGAACGGCTTATCTGAGGTAAGCTGAAGGTTCTCACACCAAGTGAATTAGGTTAGCAGGTACAGCAGCGAAAAACAACCAATGCCTCAAGTCTGTAGTCCAAGAAGCTAGCGGCTTTAGCTACTGTAGAGGGTCACGGTTTCCGTCTGTTTGTGCAAATCTGACAAGCGACTCAAGCGGCAATGGGCAAATCACCCGAGATCTTTGCCAGAAATTTCATCTATTTAGTATCTACTTCCAAATGACCCATCGGTTTATCCTCTATCGTGTATCTAATTTTTGTACGGGGGAGAAAATATCCTATGGGCAAGCGCATCATGTATCGTCCGCTGAAACATCTACAATCTCGCCTGATCGCCTTGGTTGCCATCGTAGCTATCCTTGCGATGTCAACCGTGTATACCAAGGTAAGCCAAGCACAAGGCGACACGATCAAAGTAGGCATTCTTCACTCGCTCAGCGGAACGATGTCTATCAGCGAAGTCTCTGTCAAAGATGCCGAACTGATGGCAATTGACGAGATCAATGCTGCGGGCGGAGTGTTGGGTAAGAAACTTGAACCCATCGTCGAAGACGGTGCAAGTGACTGGCCGACCTTCAACGAAAAAGCCAAGAAGTTGCTTGAGCAAGACAAAGATGCCGTTGTCTTCGGTTGCTGGACAAGCGCTAGCCGTAAAGCGGTCAAAGGAACTTTTGAATCGGACAATGGTCTGCTGTACTACCCTGTGCAGTACGAAGGGTTGGAGCAGTCGCCTAATATCTTCTACACGGGCGCGACCACTAACCAGCAGATTGTCCCAGCAGTCGATTACCTCCTGAGCAAGGGTGTCAAAAAGATGTTCCTGCTCGGCTCGGACTATGTATTCCCACGTACCTCGAATACTATCATCAAGGCACAGCTTGCTGCCAAAGGTGGCGAGACGGTTGGTGAGGAATATGTTCCGCTCGGCGGCACCGAATTCAGCACCATTATCGAGAAGATCAAAGCTGCCAAACCAGATGGTATCTTCAATACACTGAACGGCGACAGCAATGTTGCATTCTTCAAGCAGTATAAAGATGCTGGCTTCACCGCCGACAAACTGCCCGTACTCTCGGTCAGCATCGCTGAAGACGAAGTGCGTGGTATCGGTGCAGACAATGTGGTGGGTCAACTTACCTCATGGAATTACTACCAGACGACCAAGACTCCTGAAAACGAGAAGTTCGTAAAGGCCTATAAGGCCAAGTACGGCGCAGACCGCGTCACAGACGACCCAATTGAAGCGGGTTACTTCGGTGTCTACCTGTGGAAATTGGCTGTCGAAAAGGCTGGGTCAACTGATGTTGCCGCTGTCAAGGCTGCTGCAAAGGGTATCACCTTCGCTGCGCCAGAAGGCACAGTTACCGTAGACGGCGATAACCAACACACCTATAAGACCGTTCGTATCGGCAAGATCCGTGCCGACGGCCTGATCGATGAAGTGTTCGCCACTGATGCACCCGTCAAGCCAGATCCGTATCTGTGCACCTACGATTGGGCGGGATCGCTGCCCAAGCCTGACGCAGGTTGCCCAGCGATGGCTGTTGCCACGATGGAAGCTACCGCTGCCAAATAAGGCAAACCCATAGTAATGAGACAGCGTACCCTCGTTATCACTATCCACGAGGGTGCGTTGCACAGACAACGTTCTCTGTAAATCACGACCCGATAACGCTTCGTTCGCTTCTGAGCGAAGCGTTATCGGCTCATTAGTTTATCGAAGAGGTAACAAAATGGATGGCGGTCTTCTGGTACAGCAGGTATTCAATGGACTCAGCTTGGCCTCGATCTTGCTGCTGGCAGCGCTAGGGTTAGCCTTTTCCTTCGGGCTGATGAAGGTTATCAATATGGCGCACGGCGAGTTTATGATGGTCGGCGCTTACACGAGTTATGTGTTCCAGAGATATATCGCGGTAGCACTCGGCGGCCCCGACGGGCCAAAAAATGGGATTGTTTTCGTGCTGTCGATTGGGGCAGCTTTTATCGTTACGGCGGCGCTGGGAATTCTGCTCGAAGTCACCGTGATCCGGCGCTTATATGGTCGCCCACTCGATACATTACTGGCGACATGGGGTATCGCTCTGATTCTGCAACAATTGGCTCGCAGCATCTTCGGCGCGGCAAATGTTGCAGTCACCTCGCCATTCTGGCTCAATGGCGCACTGACCCTTAGCGCCGATGTAGGGCTACCCTACAAACGCCTGTTCATTATTGCGCTCGTCACCGCCTGTATTATCGGCATTTATTTCTATCTATATCGTTCACCTAATGGGCGGCGAATGCGAGCAGTCATGCAGGGGCGGGAAATGGCTGCGTGCCTCGGTGTGGCAACTCGCCGCGTGGATATGTATACCTTCGCATTGGGAACCGGATTAGCCGGAGTCGCTGGGTCAGCGCTCACGTTGCTAGGCCAGATTGGCCCGGCGGTTGGCACGGGCTATATCGTCGATGCGTTTATGGTGGTAGTACTGGGCGGTGTCGGCAGCCTACCGGGTACGGTCATCGCCGCCGTGTTGATTGGTGTCTTTAACGCCGTGTTTGAACTCAGCACAACAGCAACCATCGGTAAGGTGCTGGTTTTTGTGCTGATTATTGCGTTCCTGCAATGGAAACCGTCTGGGTTGGTCGCCCTGCGGAGTCGTGCGTAATGCTAAAAACAGCGGAGGGAAGAAACGAAGGGAAAAAGATGCAAGCGACAACAGCAACAATGAATACTCCCGTTTCAAAATCACGACGCATTGGCAGATGGATCGCTTTTGGCCTATGGGCACTGGTCCTGCTGGTTATTGCGCCGCGCACACTTTCTGGATTCGACCTGAACCTGTTAGGTAAATTTCTGGCTTTTGCGATTGCCGCGCTGGGCCTTGATCTGCTGTGGGGCTATACGGGGATGCTCAGTCTGGGGCAAGGGTTGTTCTTTGGGCTGGGTGCGTACTGCTTCGCGTTGTACGTACAATTGGAACAGGCGGGCGGCAAACTGCCTGAATTCATGGGCTTGTATGGAGTGACTA
>JBDTVG010000021.1:0-30312 GCA_040007395.1 Chloroflexota bacterium | reverse complement strand
GCGTGGGGCAAAGGAACGCACGATTCATGGGCTAACGCTGGTCACTGCCCAGCGCTACGGCGAGTTTGATTACGGCGATCAGATACGCATTCAAGGCGAACCTATTACACCGCCCAATTTTGATACATTTTCTTACCAAGAATATTTAGCCCGCAGCGGTGTATACAGTTTCATCCCTTATTCTAAACTTACGCTGTTGGAACATGGTCATGGCAACCCGATCTTCATGACGTTGTTCGACATTCGCAATCGTTCACGCCAGTTAATACAACAGATTTTGCCAAGTCCACAATCGGCGCTCCTCACCGGCATTCTGCTTGGCAGTGACAATGACATCCCACCGGAAATCTCTGATGCATTCAATCAAACGGGGACAACTCACATCATCGCGATTTCAGGCTCGAATATCACGATTGTGGCGGGGTTGCTATTGGCGGTATTTGGTCGGCTAGGAGATAAACGGTTAGCGGCGATTTTTATGCTTGCTGGGATTGCGATCTATACGATCTTTGTAGGGGCAAGTCCTTCGGTAGTCCGTGCCGCCATCATGGGATCCCTGTCGATTATCGCGCTGCGGCTTGGTCGTCGCAGCGATGGCTTGACCGCGTTGGCAGCATCCATCTGGGTCATGACTCTCCTCAACCCACTGGTATTGTTCGACATGGGCTTAATCCTAAGTGCAAGTGCAACGCTTGGGTTGATCCTATACTCAGAGCCGCTAACTGCCCTTTCAGGACGATTCTTTGGAAAACTCTTTACCGAAAATACGGCGAAGCAAGTGGTCGCCGTTTTCGCAGACGCAGTGTTAATTACCCTAGCCGCACAGATAACGACTTTGCCGATTATCTTTCTAGTGTTCGAGCGCTTTTCGGCAGTCTCATTTCTCACGAATATTCTCGTTATCCCCGCCCAAGCGCCGATCATGACGTTTGGAATCTTATCATTGGTTACAGGAGCCGTATGGTTTCCGGCAGGGCAATTGTTTGGCTGGTTGGTTGGAATTCCTGTAGCCTACACATTAGCGGTGATTCGGGCGATGGCACAATGGCCGGGTGCATCGGTGCCGATTGTGCTGGAACCCGGTGTCATTATCCTCTATTACACGCTGCTATTTGGGGGAACTATCGTGCTTAACCAATCGGCTGAGACCCGCCAGTCGTTATTTGTCCGCCTGAGAAGTGCGGTAACAACCTCTACTATCGCCATTTTAGGATTAGGAATCGCGGCGATTTTGTGGGCTATAGTGCTATCGCGGCCTGACGGTAAGCTGCATGTCTGGTTTCTGGCGGTTGGGCAAGGCAACGCGGTATTGATCCAGAGTCCACAGGGGGCGCATATCCTGGTCGATGGTGGGGAGAACCCGACTCAACTTCGTACCGCGCTTGGAGACCGCTTGCCGTTTTACAAACGCGATCTCGACGTACTGTTCATTACGCAGCCCGCCAAAGGCACGATTGCGGCACTGCCGCCGTTGTTCGAGCGTTATACTGCTCGCACCGTCATTACCAATGGACAAAGTGCTGATGGGGACACTTATCAGGCGCTTAACCGTGCGCTAGATCGCAGCCAAATGCCTGTTGTGGCGGCACTCGCTGGATACAAAGTACACACTGATGATGGCATCATGATCGAAGTACTCAGTCCGACGCAATTCCCCGCCCAGACTGACAAGCCGGGCGATGCACCACTTATCTTGCGCCTAACGTATGGTGATGCCTCGTTCTTGCTTAGTTCTGATCTCACCGAGAAAGGAGTCAAGACCTTACTAGCTTCGCAGCGTATCTCCGCATCAACAGTTCTGCAATTAGCGTCCAACGGTGGTGAAAAACAAAACCCGGACATGTGGATTGGTGCGGTTGCGCCACAGGTCGCTGTGGTTGAGGCTGAAAAAGGCGGCAAGATTATGCCTGCCGATAGTGTGCTAAAGCGCCTCGGTGATATGCCGATCTTCCGCACCGACTCACGAGGTACTGTTGAGATCGCTACCGATGGCAAACAGCTTTGGATCAGCACGAACCACTAATTAGCGGAACGGGCCGTAGATTCGTATAGATCTTTGGAGATAAGCCGCCACGTTACAGCCCGACCATCATAATCAGGGAACAAAACGCCAGCATGTAGATCGCAAGTAGTCGCCTCTGGCTTGGCATTAGTTTCCTCGTCATCCACGCCGACCACCTCATACGTCCCAGCCATAAGCACTTCTTGTCCACTTTGATAAATATGCTTTAATTCTTTAGCCATTTTAGGCATCTCCATAAGCGGGGTTTATTTGGTCTACCTTAACACAAGACCTATCAATGAAACCCAAAATAACCCTATAATTTTTCTAAAGATATTTGCTCTATTATTGGCAGTTTGTACGCTTAATGAGCCTTCGATGTCTATGACAGTCAACACACCCGATGGCTACTTGCCGCCGCCGTTGAAATGGGCAGGTGGCAAACGCTGGTTAGTCTCTGCCATCAGAATCTTGTGGGCAACGCATGAGCCTTCCCGACTAGTCGAACCATTTTGCCGTGGCCTTGCCGCCACATTGGGTTTGAAGCCTGTACAAGCCCGTTAAACGGTATTAATCCACACCTGATCAAGTTCGTTTAGTGGACTGGCTTGTCAAACATCATGGCCCTGTGGTGCTTTCTAATCAGGCTACCGAGCGAATCGTAGCGCTCTATAAAGAGGCTGGGTTTACGCTGGCCTTCCTGATGTCGCCCCGGCGCATCAATTCTACTGGTGACAGGACTCCGGCGAAGGAAGTGCTAGCGATTCGGGGTTTGGAGGTCAACCACGCCTTGATCAAATAACTCGTATTATCTGTAGCTTAACGTGAGTAGGATACTGAGATTGGCCTGAAAATGACCGGGACAAGCAAACCGTATGAAATATGAGACATGAGTTTACAACCAGAAAGGCAAACGGCGCTTTTTCGGAACTGCCAACTGCCTTTGTACGATGAGTAAGGATTCTTTTCAGTCGGATCAGTTCATGAAGGTTCAGAGTAGCTCTTTATAGCTCATTCTAGTTTTGATACAATGGCTGTGTTCATTTCTTTGACTCCTGAAGGAGAATGTGATAAATTTTACATATAGGTTTTTACACCTGTTTATCAAGGAATATTTGTCACAATTTTCGCGTTGATTAAGCCGCAATTTTGATGGCATTTTCTCGCAGTGTTAGAATGATCATGGGTAATCAATCGGTATATGAAAGCCGATCAGGAGGAGTGTAGATGACAACAACCCCTGTTGTAAAGGGAAGGGCAGTTAGCGCTGCTACAAAAGCAGCCGAAGCATCTGCTGTCCCTGATGCACAGACCAAAGGCATTAATCGTCGCGAATTCCTGAATTACATCTGGGGAGCCAGCATGGCGCTGCTTCTGGCAGAATCAGCGGGCGCGATTGTCTGGTTTGCACTGCCACGTTTTCGAGCCGGTGAATTTGGTGGTGCGTTCGCGCTCGATCCGGCGAGCCTGCCCCAAAAAGCGACGGCTCCTATCGGTTTTGCGCCCGGTAAGTTCTGGATCAGCAATACGAATGACGGCCTATTGGCGTTAAGCATGGTTTGTACGCATCTGGGCTGCCTATTCAAGTGGGTTCCCTCCAACAATCGTTTCGAGTGTCCCTGTCACGGCTCGAAGTTTGAAGCCAATGGCAAGAAGATTATCGGTGAAGGCCCTGCCCAGCGTAACCTAGATCGCTTCGTGATCACCGTAACGACTTCTGGTGGCCCGGTCAAAACCGATGCGGATGGTGAGGCGGTGAAGGTTGACGGCGCAACCGCCATTTCCGTTGACACTGGCAAAAAGATTTTGGGTAAGCCTGCCTCAGCTGCCTAAGTGTTGATTGGGCCGTATTGCTCTCATCAAGTGATATTGCCTTACGTGTTTTGAAGACTGCGTAAATTACTACAGCCTTCACACTGTAGCTCTTATTTTGACTTGAGGAGTTTGCTATGTCGGTATTGCCCGTTCCATCTTTTCTTGATGACATCAAGGAAAAAGGCGTGCGTAAGGCTGTCTTTGAACTGGTTGACGAGACGGTTGAACGTATCACTGCCGGCCTTAACATCCAGGATATTCGCGAAGCACTGCGTGGTGAAGCCGCCTCACGGCGACCTAACCCCCGCCTGACCCCTCATGCTGACGCGTTCTGGTATCACATTAGGCCGAGCTATTATCATCAGGCTGTGACGGGTATCTACCCGACATTTCGCCTCGGTTGGTTATCGCTGTATTTCTTCGTGATAGAGATCGTCACAGGCTTGTTCCTGATGATCTTTTACACCCCTTCGCCCGATATGGCCTACACGAACATGATCAATATATTGAGCAATGTTCCGTTGGGTCAGTTCATGCGCGACCTACACCGATTGGGGGCCGAAGGGATGGTGCTGGCCGTTGCTCTGCACACGATCCGCACCTTTACCACTGGGTCGTACAAGCGACCTCGTCAGTTTACGTGGTTCAGCGGTATGGGTCTAATGCTCTGTACGCTGTTCCTGAGCTTTTCTGGTTACTTGTTGCCGTGGGACCAACTGGCCTTCTGGGCGGTGACGATTGGTACGTCGATGGCTGAAGCTGCCCCGCCACAGATTGTCGGTACCAATGTCAACCTGCTATTGCGCGGTGCACCAGATATTGGTGCAGGAGGGTTGTTGCGGTTCTACTTGCTGCACGTCTTTGCCCTCCCGCTGATCACTTCCATTTATATTGGCGTACACTATTACAAAGTCGTGCTTTATGGCATTGCCCTGCCACCCCAGATGGAAGAGGTAGGTCAGGACACAGCCAAGCGCGTAGCAGTAGACAAGCGTGTGTACTTTACCCCAGACATCGTGACCAACGAACTCTCTTGGGTAGGGCTGGTTACGTTTGTGATGGTGATTATCTGCATTTGGTTCTTCCATGCACCATTGGAACACCATGCTAATCCCGGCGTTACCCCACTGCACACCACCGCACCTTGGTACTTCCTGTGGTTACAGGGTCTACTCAAGATCGGCGATAAGATTTTCTGGGGTCTTGTAATTCCGACGGTACTGCTTGGCCTGTTCTTTGTATGGCCCTACCTCGATGTGGCCCGCAGTCGCCGCTATGCCAACCGCCGTTTTGCCTTAAGCCTGATGATGTTTTTCCTCGTCTTCATGCTGTTCCTAAGCTACATGGGTACGCCTAGATATGGCGTTGATACGGCTGGCGACCAAGAGATCGCGCAGGATCTCGCGCCGATGGAAGGCGTTGGCGCAGTCCGTGCCATGCGCTTCGACTCGTGGGTTAATGGGACGTATTGCACTGATGATCTGACCAAGGATCATATGCTGCCTATTGTCAACTATGGCGGAGTCGCAGCACCAGTTGCACTCCTGCCGGATCTCACCAAGCCCGTCATGTGCCAAGCCGTTCCCGAAGGCCCCATGATGGATTTGATGAATGAGTATCTTCAGGTCAAGAAGAATCGTGACGAGAAACTGCCCAGTTCAGTGGGTATCCTGAATGTCTCTGATCAACAGACCACCAAGAGTGGAACAGATCTCAAGCGAATTGATATTCAGGTAATCTGGTACGCGCCCGATGTAAATGCTGACCGCCAACTGCAATTTGTCGATCAGAATGGACAAAAGGCCGTCAAGCTCAAGATGGTTAATCGTCCAGTTGACGACAAAGGGACGAAGGAATTGGCCCCGGCGATCCTGACTTCGGGTAAGTTCATATTCTTGGATAAGCTTTCCGAATATCATAGCGAGGGATAAACCCCGCGTTTGCACAGGTTTTCAGACTATAGGAAGCCCTGCCTCACAGCAAAGCGGGGCTTCCCTGATTATTCTCAGGCTGACTAGTAAGGGCAACAACACATGCTAAAAGCGGGTAGAGTACTTATTCCGAACTTCCAGAATCGACTTCTGGTGGCGATAAGTGCTTTCGTAGGAATGCTACTTCTGGTGGGTTGGGTCGCAATCAATGAGCCAGCCCGGATGGAAGTCTTCACACAGCAGTATCATGGTCGATCCCTTGAGGCTGGTGCAGAATTGTTTATGAACAACTGCTCCACCTGTCACGGGGTTGATGGCAAAGGCACATTAGGTAAAGCCCCTGCCCTCAATAATCCAATGCTGTTCCTCAACGATAATCCGGCACAGGTTGCTTCTCAAAAAGTAGATGACCTGAAATCGGCGCAGGCTTCCCTGCAAGGTGAGATCGACACCTACCAGCAGAATGTCCTGACGTTTGCCGCTATCACCAAGCAGTTAAAAACGGTGAAGCCCGGTTCGGACGATGAGAAGAAGCTTCAAACCCAACTGCAATCCCTGACAGCCCAGATCAGCAATTTTGATCTTGCCAAGACACAGGAACAGGTGGATGCCTATATTAGCCAGATCAACACGGCACAGGGCAATCTGACCGCTTTTACTGCTAAGGGATGGGACCCGACCCGAAGGGTACGCCTGAAGGAAGTTGGCTGGGCCGGTACAATCGACAGCTATGTCGCTTCAACCGTGATTTCGGGTCGGCCTGTCAGTTCGTTGTACTGGCCTCAGGCCATGCCGGCTTGGGGATCACAGGGTGGTGGCCCACTGCGCCCCGACGACATTGATAACTTGGTCAACTATGTACTGAACTTCAAAGATACCGCCGTCCAGCTTACGCCCAACGATGTCAACCAGCAGTTCAAACTGCCCGGTGGCGGCGGTGGCGATGTAAAGGTCAACGCAAGCGGTCAGCCCGTCGGCACGACTGCTGATACCAAGAAACTTGCCGCAGACGGTAAACTCACTGGTGGCGATGCGGCACTCGGCCTAGCCAAGTACACTTCGATTGGCTGTGCTGGCTGCCATGTCGCCGGGATTACAGGCCCGATCACGGCAGGGACGTACACCCGTATCGTCAACGAGCGGTTGAAGGCTCCCGAAAATGCAGGCAAGACTCCCGAAGAGTATATTGCCGAAAGTATCATCCATCCCAATGCGTATATCGCGCCAACATTCGCGGCGGGTGTCATGCCGCAGGATTGGGGGACGAAGCTTGATCTTAAAGATATTCAAGATTTGATCGCCTATCTGGAAACTCAGAAGTAGTTCAACTCGTTTTCACTAAACGAAACGCCGGGAGTGTTTAATCATTCCCGGCGTTTTCGTTTTATAATAGGGTTCATCTCTAGGCGTAATTCAGGAGATGACTTATGGCGCAGATATGGGATCTGTGGTATCCGAAGGCTGCTGCAACCGGACTTTCGTTTGCGCGGGGACGGATCGATAAAGCAACGATCATGCTCGTTCATGCTGCGCCGCCGTTCCTTACTGTGACCGTGCGCGATGATAACGGATTGACCATTGCCGAGGGCAAAGACTTAGCCGCTACTGATGAATCCCCTATCACACGTCTGACCCTGCACGGCAGCACGATTGCCCGCGAAGACATCTGGCCCACCGAGGGCGATCTGGGGCAATTGGTGATCTTGCCCGGTGGTGAGGTCGGCACACTCAAACAATGGTGGCACGCAACGGATCATACCGAGTGGCGCTGGCAGATCGAGTTTTACAATCATCGATAGGTAGCCGAAGTAAGCGATGAATCTTTCCTATCATGGATTCGGTTGGGCTGGATCTAAAACGCTCCGAATGTTATCCACTGTATGGCGTTGGTCTTGTGAAATATGGCCTTTGGTAATGACAGTTACACTGGTGGCACACAAAGCGAAGACCAGTACTATCCATAAGATCGGCTGATAATTTCCGGTCAGATCAAAGAGGAGACTTGCCCCTAAAGGAGCCGCTGTGCTCGCCAAGGTTAAACATACAGCCATTACGCTGGATATGCGTCCATAGTGTGAGCGTCCATAGAGTTGCGCTAGGATAGCCGGACGGGATAACGTGGTAGCGCCCTGAGATACTCCAAAGATGATGATAAACAGGCCGAGCATAAACGGAGTCTGTCCGATCAGTAAAACAGCCATCGCCATGGCCTGAAGCGCGAAGACACCGATAACAATAGTT
This sequence comes from Chloroflexota bacterium, assembly GCA_040007395.1. Taxonomy (GTDB): domain Bacteria; phylum Chloroflexota; class Anaerolineae; order Aggregatilineales; family UBA2796; genus DATGFK01. The sequence continues at coordinate 22,323 of JBDTVG010000021.1, read as the reverse complement.
GTGGCAGACCAACGGCGTTCCAAGGGCGCGAAAACAACACGGCCTGCAACCTGCATAATCCCGATGGCTCCAGTCACAAAAGCGGCTGTGCCCGACTCCACCCCGACGCTGATCAGAAATGGGATGAAATGCACGCGAATCGCGGTGGCGGATAGGTAGGCTAGGCCAAAGCCCAATGCTAACAACCAGAAAACACGGCTGTGCATCGCAGTACGGAATGAAACATCCTGTTGTCCCGGACTATTTACAGTCGTCGGTTTGAGGGTCTCATGCGATGAAAAGGCAGTCTCGTTGGGGTGATGGCGCAGTATCATCGCGTGCAACGGAATAGTCATGACCGCCAGAAAGATGCCTAACAGAAAGACGGCGGTACGCCAACCATACGAGCGCAGGAAGGCATCTGACAATGGCAAAAAGATTGTGCTGGCTAGTCCCGCTGCAAAAGTTATGACGGCGAGTGCCGTACCACGCTGTTCGGTGAACCACTGAGCAATCACTGTGAAGGCGGGTTCGTAGAGAACGGCGGCGGCGGACATCCCTAAGCCGATCCAGATCAGGTAGAACGCTGTGAGATCAGTGACCTGTGACCAAGCAATCACGAGGATACTAGCTGAAATTGCGCCCACAGTCATCAGTAAACGCGGCCCATATCGGTCAATCCAAGCCCCGACTGGAAATGCCATCGCCCCTGTAACCAGCAGCGAGAGTGAAAAGCCGCCCGTCAACTGTGCGCGTGACCACCCCAAACTAGTTTGCATGGGTGTCAGGAAAACTGAAAAGGAATAGTAAAGAACGCCCCATGAGATGGTTTCAGTGATTGCCAGCGTAACGGCAATATACCACCCATAGTATTTGGGGGTCGAATTGTGACGCAACAGCATGGGCTTTGGCTTTCTGTGTGAAGGGTTGAAGTGCAGCGGCTTGGGGCGGGATGACCCCAAGCCAGCCCACACGGTTTAGCAGCAATGCGTTGTATTCGATTGCGTGATGGGTATCTCTCCCAACTGAATCAAATTTGCCGACAACGGTACAGCCGCAGCAGTACCACAGCAGGCACTTCCGACTGGACCATCTGGCGTTGTGGAACAAACGCCCGTGTCAGGCAATTCTAACTGCACCTTTCGCGCTGATTCCCAGTCACCTGTGAGTGCCGCCGCGATAGAGCGAACTTGCTCATAGCCGGTTAGCAGCAGGAAGGTTGGCGCACGTCCATAACTTTTGCTGCCCACGATATAGAAATTGGCTTCGGGCTGCCTGAGTTCTTGTTCCCCATGCGGAGGAACTGTACCACAGCTATGTAGGTTAGGATCGATCATCCCCGCCAACGCCACAGGACTCTCGACGGCAGCATCCAGCGCGACCTGTAGTTCAGAAAAGAGCGTCAAATCTGGGCGAAATCCGGTGGTAACGATAATTTCGTCAACAGGTTGCAAGGTTTCCGTATCGCTGCTGACCTCGATTTGGCTGCCGACACGCTGTAGCTGGCTTGTCTTGAATTCAGCCGAAACTTGAAAAACGCCCCGCTCAACCAGTTCACGCACGCGCTGCCCCAGCGAACCGCGTGCCGGAAGTTCATCGTTCGCCCCGCCCCCGAATAGGCGCTCTGTCAGAGCACGCCGGATAACCCAGATGACCCTCGTTTCTGGCGTTTGTTGAGCGAGCTGCGTCAGGTTGAGCAGTACATTGAAGGCCGACGATCCACTACCCGCAACGAGGATGGTTTTGCCTGCATAACGGGCACGATGCTTGCCCAAGATGTTGGGGATACCATAGAAAATCCGATCAGCGAGGGCTTCTTCCCCCAACGCCGGAGTGCCGTTCGCACCAAGTGGATTCGGCGAACGATAGTTTCCAGAGGCATCAATCACGGCTTTCGCAAAATATTGGCTTTCCTGACCCGCTGAGTCTTTTACAGTCACGACAAAAGGTGCCTGCTCACGGCCTAGAGTCTTCATTTTATCGAAGCCATACCGTGCAATCCGCACCACGCGGCTATTCAGACGAACATGTGTCCGCAACTGCGGCAAATTCGCCAACGGCTTGAGATAATGCTCGACCAGTTCCGCGCCCGTCGGATATGTTTCAGGATCTGGCTGTTCCCAATTGATTGCACTAAGCAGCGCAACGGAGGCCGCATCCGTTGCATAACGCCAAGGCGTGAACAACCGCACATGTCCCCAGTCCGAAATGCTCGCCCCTACCGCTGATCCGGCTTCCAGAACCAGCGGCGTTTCGCCCCGCTGAATGAGATGGGCGGCGGCGGCTAACCCAATCGGTCCAGCCCCAATAACCGCGACAGGTAAACCAGTGATATTCATAGTTGTCTCCAATTGTGTTTGCTATTCCGTTTTTGGGCAAGGACTATAGCCCTTGCTAAGATTGTTGCAGCGCAAGCTGCCAGATTGTCGCTAGCATGAGACGACCCGCGAGTTTCATCGCCTCTGGATCAACCCGATTCACCGTATCGTCGGGTGTATGACCACCATAACCACCCAGTGCTAGCCCTACCGTCGGAAAACCAGCTTGGGCAAAGCGTCGATTATCTGAGCCAACCGAACCTTGCACCAGCGGAATTTCCAGCCATTCACCAGTCCGATCTAATACCCGCATTAGGTGATCGGCGTTTTCCGAAAGTTCGGCCCAGACGGCTTCATGAAATTGGGCCGCCCCATCTAGGTTAATGACGAGGGGCTTTTGACCTGCTGCTTTGAGTGACTGCGCGTAGGCATACGATCCGGTAGCATTGATTTCTTCGCCATCGAAGGCCGCGAAAACGATACTGCGATAGGGTTTTATACCCAATTGACCAATAAGCCTGCTTAGTTCCAAGATGACGGCTACACCTGCTGCATTATCGGCTGCTCCCGGAATACGATAGCCACTAGCATCATCACCAACACCATCAAAATGAGCACCCACAAGCAGCGGTTCCAGTGTCGGATCGGTGCCTTCCAGAGTCCCCAGAACGGTTCCACCGTGAACGGATACACTTTCAAGGGGCATAGTGGCGCTGATAGTTTGTCCCACTAAGGCTGTGATTAGGTTTTCCGATACTGCAATCACGGGCAATGGCAACCGTGCGCGTGGGATAACCCGCTTGGAAAGATACCCATCTGGGCCAACATGCTGTGGTAACACGATGCCTGCCACACCAGATTCGACCCATGCTTGCGCAGTTTGTAGTGGGGGTACATGATCCACGATGAGCCAACCCTGTTGGGTCAATTGCCGTGAGGCAACGCCTTCTACGATATTCGGTTGGAAGCCAGACTGAGGATGTTCCTGAAATTCGCGTCGATAGTCCAATTGGCGATGGATGCCGCCAAGACCGTTGATCTCGAACTGCGGCAGCGCCGACAAATTGAGAACAGCCGATTCTGCGGTGAATTGGAAGATCTGCGTTTCCAAACCCGCCGCAATCATCTGCTGATACAGCCACGCCTGTGCGAGGTCGTGCCCGACTGTGCCAATCCGCCGACCTGCGAAGGGTTTGGCACAAAGCTGGTCTAGATCGGTCAGCGCACGCTGCACATTGAAGGCTTCGATTAGAGAATGCACCGCCGAGAGCGGTGCAGTTGCAGGTTGCGACATCTTATAGCTTCACCTTCTGGTTATCCGCAGCAGCCTTGCTTCTCGGCAGGTTCGCTACAGCAGCCAGTTGCCCCGACTTCGCTGGTGACGGGTTCACCGCAGCAGCTAGCAGCAGTCTGAGGACTTACGTTAACCATTTTATCGTCTACAAATGTGACATTAGCGATTGTTTGTCCACAGCACCCGTTAGCCACTTGCGCTTTCTGGGTACCGGACAACTGAATGAATCCACCTTTTTTGGTTGTTGAGGTTTGTTGATCGCTCATGATTTTTTTTCTCCTGTTGAAAGTCCGTCAGACTGTTTTGTCCTAGACTTGCGGTTTCTTATAGAGACGTGCCATTCCTCAAAAGGACGCAAAATCATGAAGCAGAGGATTCAATTTGCCAGTGAACGACCTGTTTCGCGGCTAGTACAATCGGTTTGCGCCGTTCCCTGAGACGACGAGCAACCATCGTAATGGGGATAGTAGTCAATGATTTTGCCCAGTCGATCCAGTTCAAAGTGACAGCATTGCAGCAGCACCGCTTTGAGTAGTTCTTTCGCCCGCTGCACTCTCGACTTCGCGCCAGAGAGTGAAATGTTTAGGCGTGCCGCCAGTGCGCTCTGGGTGAGTCCTTCATATTCGGTTAACAGGATCGCATCTCGATATTTGTTAGGTAGTGCCTGAATCATATCGCGCAAGCAGGGTGCTAGTTGGCTGGTCAAGTCGTCCTCATCGCGCTCATCGTCTGCCAGCAAGGTTTCAGGAATATCTAGTTCAGGCTTGCGGCGGCGATAATCGTCGACAATCGCATTCCGCGCAATTTGATATATCCAGCTTTCCAGCCGGGCAGTGTCTTTGAGAGTATCCATCTGCATGTGGACTCGTATAAAGACATCTTGCAAAATATCTTCAGCGATATGTTCATCTGGAACACGTTTGTTGATGAACTGTTTGAGGTCTGTGTGCATATTCTGCCAAAGTGCTTCCGTTTGAACTGTATTCATGATTATCTCAATCTACGAGTTGGCTAACAAATCGCATTGATATATATCGATATATGAAGCTAAAAAAAGAGCGTTTCTACTTTATCGTGTCAATTGCAACCAGATTCTTAAACTGATTGGGATCGCCTTTCCGATACAGGCGATTGCAACACAGTTCCCACTCCTCCTGATTGAGGGTGTAGAACCGCTGACGGCCTTCCTGTCTGACAATTACCAAATTCGCTTCCTCAAGTTTTTTGAGGTGATGGCTGACGGTTGGCTGATTAACTTTCCTGTGCAGTTTATCGACAACATCATTCACACTCAGCCATGTGCAGCACAGGTGGGTGATAATTTCTTGCCGCGTTTCATCAGCAAGAGTTTTGGCAAACGTTAAAGCGTCAATACTCATAAAGACGATTATATTGACATATATCAATATGTCAATAGACCAATGTAAAAACTGGAAATCCCTTGAGAGTAACTCCTAAAACATGGCTGGCTAGCACATTTATCGAGTTAACCTGACCTTATGCAGACCTTAACCGTAAATAATTATCTATCAAATAAAATCGTATCAAAATAGATTGATATGATATATAATAGGTTGTATCAATTACAGTTGAAGGATTGTCGCAAATGGAGTCAGTCGCCCAACCGTTGGGGTTCTTGAAGGTGATTTCGCATGAGGTGCGTTGGCACATGCTGACATTATTGGCGCACAGCGATTACAAGGTTCAGGAGTTGGTCAGTTTGCTTGAACACCCACAAAATCTCGTGTCCTATCACCTGAAACAACTACGTGATATTAAGCTGGTGCAGGAACGGCGGAGCACAGCCGATGCGCGTGATATTTACTATCGTCTGGATCTTGAGCAGTTGAAAACTTACTATCTACAGATCGGGCAAACACTGCACCCTATACTGGTCGATACATCGGCTCATCCAATGGCTGTTGAGAATGAGACCCCCGCACGAATACTATTTGTTTGCACCGAGAACAGCGCCCGATCCCAGATGGCTGAGGGGATTTTACGTCACTTGGGTGGAGGATGGGTGAAGGTCACTAGTGCAGGTATCCAACCGTCGCGTGTGCATCCCAATGCAATTCGCGTCCTTGCGGCGATGGGGATCGACATCAGCCAGCAGCGCTCGAAACATCTTGACGTATTTCAAGATCATGCTTTTGACTACTTTATCACGGTGTGTGATCGTGCCCGCGAAACCTGTCCGGCTTTTCCCAACATTGCGAATATCATCCATTGGAGTCTGCCCGACCCAGCTGCCGTCGAAGATCACGACAATGCACAATACCAAGCTTTTGAAGATATTGCACAGCAGTTATTCGTGCGCACACAGCATCTCCTAACCTCCATTGCTTATACGAAAGAAGTTGTCCAATGAAACAGCGTGTCTTAATTTTATGCACCGGAAATTCCGCACGTTCGCAGATGGCAGAAGGGATGCTGCGTCATCTGGCGGACGACCAATTCGAGGTCTTCAGCGCCGGATCAAAACCATCGGTGGTCAATCCATTGGCGATACAAGTGATGGCAGAACACGGGATCGACATACACCAGCATCGATCCAAACACCTGAACGAATATCTCACGCAGCCATTCGATTATGTAATCACAGTCTGTGATAACGCGGCAGAAACGTGTCCTGTTTTTCCGGGTCGGGCGCAGCGTATCCATTGGAGCTTTCCTGATCCAGCAGCGATTGAAGGCGGTGAAGCCGAGAAGCTGGCTTCCTTCCGCCAGTCCCGTGATGCAATTGAAGCTCGTATGAAATCTTGGTTGGTGGAATTGTCCAATGCCCAAAGCGTGAAGGAGTAAGTGGGTGACTGCATCTCTACTGCGTCGTTCGTTCGCGGAATTGATAGGCACCTACGCGCTGGTCACGGCAGGCTGTGGAGCGATTGTGGTGGATGCCCTGACCGGATCATTAACTCATGTTGGCGTTGCCCTTACCTTCGGCCTGATTGTCACGGTCATGATTGCCGCGACGGGGCATCTTTCCGGGGCACATTTCAATCCTGCGGTCACTATCGCCTTTGCGCTAACGCGACATTTGCCGTGGCGTGATGTACTTGGATATGTCACGGCACAGATTGTCGGCGCTATCGCTGGCGCTGTAACTTTACGAGTTCTGTTTGGATCAGTTGCCAATCTGGGCGCAACACTTCCATCGGGGAGTGTATGGCAGGCTTTTGGTCTGGAAATTCTCCTCAGTAGTGTGTTGATGTTCGTTATCATGGCGGTTGCGACTGATACGCACGCGGCGGGGCAACTTGCGGCGCTGGTGATCGGCGCGACAGTCGCACTTGATGCGTTGTGGGGTGGTCCTATCAGCGGAGCATCGATGAATCCCGCACGATCTTTCGGCCCCGCGCTCATCAGTGGATTATGGCAGGATCAATGGGTGTATTGGATCGCGCCGTTGATCGGGGCTGCGCTGGGAGCCGTCATTTACCAGCTTCTTCGTCAGGCCGCCGCATGAAGGATTCAGATACTTACACCATTAGTTCAGGTTCTCGAAAATTCCTGCTGCCCCTTGTCCACCACCAACACACATCGTGACCATGCCGTAGCGGGCATGGCGGCGCTGCATCTCGTGTAACAATTGGACGGTCAATTTACTACCCGTACAGCCAAGTGGATGTCCTAACGCAATCGCGCCGCCGTTGACGTTCACCTTGTCGGGATCAAGCTCCAATATGCGGATGACTGCCAATGCCTGTGCGGCGAACGCTTCATTCAGTTCGATCAGATCGATAGCTTCGAGTTTCATTCCAACCCGATTCAACAGTTTCGGAATCGCGTTGATCGGCCCCACGCCCATCACTTCGGGACGAACGCCCATCGCCGCATAGCCCACGAAACGTGCCAACGGCTTCAAGCCCATCGCCTCGGCGGTGGAGCGCTCCATAACCAACACCGCCGCTGCCCCATCGCTGAGGGGCGATGCGTTACCCGCCGTCACGGTGCCGCCTTCCATGAAGACAGGCTTGAGCTTTGCCAGTCCTTCAAGAGTGGTATCGCGGCGCAAATGTTCGTCGGTGTCGAATATGATTGTGGTCTGCTGCGCTTTGCCGTCCGCGCCAATGCTGACTTCTTCGATGGTGACTGGGACGATCTCCTCGCGGAACTTACCTGCGTCGAAGGCCGCCGCCGCTTTTTGGTGGCTTTGGTAGGCAAACGCATCTTGATCCTGACGGCTGATGTGCCATTCTTTCGCGACATTTTCCGCCGTAAGACCCATGCCCAAGTAGACTTCTGGGTGATGCTCTGCCATATATGGGTTGGGGCTAATATGAAACCCAGTTGGAGGAACCAGACTCATCGTCTCTGCGCCACCCGCGATAATCACATCCGCGCCATTGGCGATAATCCGTTCGGCGGCACTGGCAATGGTCTGCAAGCCGCTAGAACAGAAACGATTAACCGTTTGGGCGGGGATCTCGACGGGCAGTCCAGCTCGCAGCGCAACCACTCGCGCCATATTCAAGCCCTGTGAACCTTCGGGCATCGCGCAACCAAGGATCAGATCGTCGATCTGCGCGGGGTCGAGTTTGCCGTTGGTCTGGCGCAGCAGTTCTTGAATCACCGCCGCCGCCATTTCATCAGAGCGTTCGTTGGCAGTCGATCCTTTTTTAGCTTTCCCAACCGCAGTTCGCGCCCCAGCAACAATGACCGCTTCCCGTTGGCTTGGATTGTTGGTCATGCTAATCCCCTTACGCTTTTAACAATAGTTTGCCTGACTACTACTCGATAAGGCGGATTATAGGAGGCGCACCGACCATTGACAAGGGCTACTCACCTTGTATAATAATCACACTCAATGCCCTGGTGGCGGAACGGCATACGCAGCAGGTTGAGGGCCTGTGTCTTCGGACGTGGAGGTTCAAATCCTCTCCAGGGCACCAAAAGAAAAACCACCGCGAAAGCGGTGGTTTTTCTTATTCTGCGAAAAATCCGCTCAGGCAGTCCCATCTATCGCCGCGTTCAGTATTGACCCACAATGGCAAACTAAGGTAGTTGTGCTTTTCCCTGTGCCATGCTGAGCCATCGGCTAACTCGCCGGTCAATAGATTGCGCCACTCCCCCTCTGGTAGAAAATAGGATACTTCGCTGTTGGCATCGAAGACAGGAGCGACCAGTAGCGCGGAACCAAGCATATACTGCGTATCAAGGTAACGGCAAGTCGGGTCATCGGGAAACTCAAGGATCATGGCTCGCAGCATAGGCCAGCCGTGTTCATGGGCTTCTTGAGCTACGTCCAGCAGATAGGGCATGATGTGCGTTTTCAGGCGGTTAAAGAAGCGCAGCACATCCACTGATTCCTCACCAAACAGCCACGGTATCCGTACACTATCGCTGCCATGCAAACGGCTGTGCGACGAGAGCAGTCCAAAGGCCACCCAGCGCTTGTAAAGGTCAGGCGTTGCCGTACCCGAAAATCCGCTGATGTCGTGGCTCCAAAAACCGAAGCCGCTCAAACCCAGCGACAGTCCGCCACGCAGCGTTTCCGCCATCGAAGGATAGGTCGAGCTATTGTCGCCGCCCCAGTGAACCGGGAATTTTTGGTTGCCCGTCGTTGCTGAACGGGCAAACACAACGGCTTCGCCCTCACCTTTCACCTCGCGCAGCAGATCAAAAACAGTCTGGTTGTAGAGGTACGTGTAGTAGTTGTGCATCCGTTCTGGGTCGGCATTATTGAAATACTGTACGTCGGTGGGGATACGCTCACCGAAATCAGTCTTGAAGCAGTCCACGCCCATATCCATCAGCGCTTTGAGTTTGCTGGCATACCATTCACACGCCGCTGGATTGGTGAAGTCCACGAATGCCAAACCGGGCTGCCAGCGATCAATCTGATAGACATCGCCTTCAAGGTTTCGCAGCAGGTAGCCGTGCGCTGTGCCTTCATCAAACAGCGGTGAAAGTTCTGCGATATAGGGGTTAATCCATACACAGATTTTGACCCCTTTGGCCTTGATACGGCGCAGCATCCCTGCCGGATCAGGGAAGTTACTTTGATCCCATAAGAAACTGCACCACGTCAGTTCTTTCATCCAAAAGCAGTCGAAGTGGCACACGCTGATCGGGATACCGAGGGCTTCCATACGGTCAACATTGGCGAGAATATCTTGCTCATTGTAGTTTGTCGTGAACGATGTGGACAGCCACAGGCCAAACGACCATTCTGGCGGCAGTGCCGGACGACCACTGAGCGCCGTATATTGATCGAGCGTGTCCTTCATGGTTGGCCCGCCGAACAGGTAGTAATCGAGGCTGTGTCCAGCAGCGCTGAACTGTACTCGGCTAACGTGTTGGCTTCCCACCTCGAACGACACATTGCCGGGATGATTGACGAGTACACCATAGCCGCCGCTCGTGAGGTAGAACGGGACATTTTTGTAGGCGTACTCCGAATTAGTGCCGCCGTCTTCGTTCCACGAATCAACCGACTGCCCATTTTTGACAAACGGCCCAAAATGTTCGCCTAAGCCGTAGACCGTTTCGCCCACTTGCAGCGACAACTGTTCGCGAATATACGTTTCGCCGTTCTGATTAAATAGCCCAACCGCATGTGGTTCACTTTCGGTGAATGTTTGACCGTCACGCTGGAAGGCGAAGCGCCAGCCACCTTCCAGCGGAACGACGACTGAAAGACTGCCTGTCTTTAGCCAAGCATTATGTTCATCACAGCCAGTGATCGCAGCCGAATTGGTCAAGCTGTAGTCGAGGTCAAAGGCGGGCAAACGTTCGCGTCGTCCTTTGAAATGCGTAAATTCGACACGAATAACATCCGGCATTGGAGAGGTAAACCGCGCCGTAATGATTGTCCCTTCGAGATAATCACCGCGTGTTCGGATTGTATGGTCGTAGCCGCTAATGATCAGTGCGTCCCGTTCTGTGCGTACTTCTACGATAGTAGCTGGGTAGACTGCTGTCGTACCCGGTAACAAGCGCCATTGACCTTGATCAAATTTCACAGTTTATTTTCCTTGTGAGCATAATGAAGACATGTTTATTTCACGCTGCCTGCGGTAATGCCTCTGGTCAGGGATCGCTGAAACAGGAAGAAGAAAATGATACAGGGCACGATACCCAGCAAAGCTGCTGCGCTTTGCGACGTAATGACAACGCTATGTTCTGCCGAAGCCATCGACAGGGCAACGGGTACAGTCTGCTTTGCATTGGAGATAAGTAGAATCAACGGCAAGAAAAAATCGTTCCAAGTGCCAATGAAGAAAAACACGAACAGTACGGACAGCGTTGGGATATTGAGCGGAATGAGAATACGTCGTAATAGTTGTAATTTATTCGCGCCATCAATGACTGCCGCCTCAATCAGTTCTTTGGGAAATGTACTGAACACTGACGACAGGAGATAGGTTCCAAACGCTGAATTCAAGGCGGCTGAAAGCAGAATCACCCCTGTGCGTGTATTGTACAACCCAACCTGCTTGAAAATATAGTATATCGGATAGGCTAGCGCTTCGGCAGGAACTGTCGTGGCAAGCAGGAAAAACAAGAGGACAAAAGTTCTTCCCCGGATTCTTCCGATTCCCAACGCAAACGCATTAAATAATGACAATCCGACAGCAAGCGCAGCAGTACTCAGGCTGATTATGGCGCTGTTCGTGAGCTTGGTTGCATAATCGGTACTTTCCCAAGCTTTCTGGAGGGCATTCATGTTCAGACTCTGCGGAAGGCTCAGTGCACCGGTAGCATAATACTCGTCTTCGGTCTTGAAGGCGTTCATGGTGATAATAACGAGTGGCAACAGCATAACCATCAAAAAGAGAAGGAGAATAATTAAAGTTGCCCAATCTTGCCACCGGCGAGTTCTTTTCTGGTGTTTTACCGAAGACGAAGGAAATATCTGTTCTGCGATCAGTGTTGGATTCGCCATGTTAGATTGTCTCCCGATATTCTTGCCCTGTTTGCACTCTAATCCAGAGGATAGTCAAGATAACGACAATGCAAGTCAGCACAGTCGCTATTGTTGCCCCATAGCCTACTTGAGCAGTTTCAAAGAAGTTTTTATAGGCAAAGTAGGATGGTAACATCGTCGTGGAAGTCCCCGGCCCGCCGCGTGTCATGGCATAGATAGGTGCAAAGAGCTTAAGGGAGTAGATGGTTGTGGTCAGAATTACCACAAATAACTCTGGGCGGATGAGGGGGATAGTCAGGTAGAAAAACTTTGCCCACCAACTCGCTCCGTCAATCTGAGCGGCTTCGTACAATTCCGGGTCGATTCGCTGCATCGCTGCCATAAAAATGATCAATGGATAGCCAATCTGTATCCAGATCAGCATAACCATGACCGATGCCAAAGCCGTACCGCTGTCCCCTAACCAATTGTGGGCAAGTGAAGCCAACCCGATACTTTTAAGGACAGTATTTACCACGCCCCAGTCAGGCTGAAGAATCCATTTCCAGACTATGGCTGATACCAGAATAGGGATAATTTGGGGAAAATAGAATCCAGCGCGGAGAAAGTTGGAAACCCCTGTGCCGAATTTCCGGGCGATGTAATCCGTGAGTGTCGTCGCTAGGACTAATCCCATAAAGGTTGGGATAACCACCATCACCAGTATTACGCCAAGGTTATTTCTGAATGAAGCCCAGAATGTAGAATCTTTACTGGCTTTGGCGAAATTTTGCCAGCCCACCCAGACGGGGGTGCCAGTACCTGCCCATGTTGTAAAACTGATACCAATGTTGGCAAGGATGGGAAGGATGATTAAAACGAGGAAAATAAGTACGCCCGGGACCAAAAATACCCAATAGCCTTTATTAAAGGTCGCACTTTTGCGATTCATCTATTTTCTTTTCTCCTTACAGCAGCACGCTTGTTTCCGGGCCGTATCATTTACTTACGATAATTTTCTGAGTCCTTCAACAATACAGACGATTTTGGTTCTACTCTGTTCGTAGATGCCACCCTAACCGAAATCCCTCCCCGCAAGCGAGGAGGGATTTTGAGCGGCGAGTGACTCTCCCTTCACTACTTGCGGTGAAGGGTGATAGAGCAAAGCCTCAGAATTACTTCAACGATGTCTTGTAGTCATTGTAGGGGCCAGCGATAGCATCTAAGAAGTCCTTGCTTGGTTTGGCTCCTGTGATCAGATCCTGAAGACCACCACCCAAGGTGTCCATAAAACCGGGAACTGGCCAGTCAGGATAGAAAGCGAGGCCGTCATTCTTGACAATGTTATTGAAGGCCGTGTTGAGTTCCAGCACATGGGGATCTTTGATTTGCGCGAGATCGGCGTTGATCGGAATTCCGCCTGCATTGGCCATAACAGTCTGGGCTTTCTTGGCGAGGGTCAGATCAATGAACTCATAGGCGAGATCTTTGTTCTTGGCCTTGGCGGGGACGACCCACAGGTTACCGCCAGAGCCAGTATTCAACTTCTTGCCGGGCATGGGGAACAGACCCCACTCAAAGCCCTTGATTCCGGTCAAAAACGAGCCGAACATCCAGCTTCCTGTGAGAGTCATCGGAACTTTGCCCTGCGTGAAAGCGCTGTTGGCATCGTCATAGCCCGTACCAGTCGCGTTGGTTCCGTAATAACCCTTCTTGAATTGTTCAACTAGGGCATCGGCAGCGTAGGTAAATTCGGGGCCGTGGAAATCAACATCGCCCTTGAATAGTTCGAACTTATCAACGAAACTGCGGTCAGCTTTGTAGAGCGCCAATTCATAGAAGTTCTGAGTGAGAGGCCATTTATCGACAGCGCCAACGCTCAACGGGGTTACGCCTGCTTTGATGAACTTATCAGCAGCAGCGTTAAATTCGTCGAGGGTGGTTGGGACGGCGACATCGTATTTCTTGAACATGTCTTTGTTGTAGTAAACCATGACGAACTCACCATAGTCGGTGACTCCGAACAACTTGCCACTTCCCATAAGACCCTTATCGGTATAGAGGCAGGTGGTTTGAATACTGGCGGGTAGCAGTTTGTCCCAACCATACTTGGCGGCAGCATCTGTGAGATCGGTCAGCAGCTCTTGCTTAGCGTATAGACCCGCTGTGGCATTGCCCTTATTGACTTCCATGACATCCGGTGCTTCATCAGAATTGAGCATCATTTGCCCAGTTTGCTGGATCTGATCGAAAGTTTTTAATTCAAACTGGACATCAACATCTGGGTGTGCTGCTTGAATATCTTTTAAGGCTCCATCCCACGAAATGCCGGGAGCGCTGTCGGCTTTTTCATAGTGCCATACCTTGAAGACCGTCTTCTGGGCATGAGCTGGGGTCACAGGAGACTGGAGAGCGACCAATATGGCGATAAGTACCGCCGTCAATATTGGTTTATACATTCTTTTGAACATTTGAAACTCCTCTATTGAATATCGATTCGGGCAAAATAACTTGTAAAGCCGCAGCCTAATTGGGGTAGCAATCCTCTCCTTTCTGATTATCGCAGCGCAGCCACACTATCTCGAATAACTAATCGGGGCGGGAGCAAGATCTGCTCCGGCTCGACCAGTTCGCCCTTGAGCGAGCGGATAAGCATATCGACAGCTTTATAACCCATGTAATGCGATGGGAAGTCGATATGAGTCATAGGCGGTGTACTCAGGTTTCCCATCTGCTCGGTCATCACGGCAATGAGAGAACAGTCTTCGGGAATATTGCGACCTCGCTTGGTAAGCGCCTGAATAACGCTTAGCGAGGCCAACTCATGCGTGGTAATAATGGCAGTCAGATTAGGTCGTTCGTCGAGTAATTGCAGAGTCGCGTCGAAAATATCCTGACTAAAAAAGTTGACTTCTCGATAGAGTGGGTCAAGTTGATGGGTATCGAGTGCCTGTTCGTATCCTGCCCACGCCCGCGCCGCCGGCCCATAACCGTTCTGGCGCATCTCGCCGGGTAGTGTAAGAAAGCCGATACGACGATGGCCTAAGCTAACCATATAATCGAAAGCTGTCTTAACCGAGTTCTCAAAATCTAGATCTACAAAATTCAACCCGGTATTGTCGGCTTCATGCCCAATCATCACAAAGGGATAGTTGTGGTGCCGCAGCAATTCAACCCGCCAATCGTGCGTGTGGATGTGCATGAGCACCAGCCCGTCTACCTGTGCACTGCGGTAGAGGTTGAGCAGGCTGTGTTTAGTCACAGGTGTGGTCAACAAGCTGAACAGAAATTCCTTTTCTGCCGCCGCCGCTGCCGCACCGAGAATAAACTCGACTTCGAGCGCGTTGTAAGGCAAATTGCCGGGGTACTTGAGTGGAAAGAGCAGCGCGAGATTGCGCGTTTTGCCCGCCCGAAGTTGTTTCGCCTGCGTGTGCGGCGCAAACCCCAGTTCCTTGATAATCAGTTGGACGCGCTCACGAGTTTCAGAGGCAACATCCTGCTTGCCGTTCAGAATCCGTGAAACGGTCGAGACAGAAACACCCGCCGCTTTGGCAACATCCGCAATTGTGTAAGTATTTGGATTGCTCATGAAGTAAGGTAACTAACTTGATAAAATATTCCGGTATCGTTTCCGGTATCGTTACCGCCCATAGTAGCATATGCAGATTGCGCTTGTCAAGAAATCCTAACGCAGCGATATATTTGAATTTAGTTAGCGTTGAATGTAAGGGCTACCGTCGATCAGAATGGCGCTGGATTGAACTTTTGAAAGGCTCCTAACATAACCGCACACTTCATTTTGTGGGAAGAAAAATCATGGGCGACTCCAGCCAATTACTTTACAAGGCCTATCATAGGAGAGAAGCTACTTGTCGCGCTGTTGTGTCAGTCCTAGCCACCTTCGATCTTCTAGCTTTGTAACGCTATTCGACAGTGCCGATACATTGTTTGATTAGCCAACCTTTTGGCTGTCTCAACTCATAATTAAGCCTCGTGCTTATTATAGTACTATTTAACTATCGTTATCCGTCATTTATCTATCTTATGTCTAACCTTATAACAACGGGGACTATAGACCTATTGTTGATAAAAGCTACCTGAACTATCTTTGTGAAGAACGTAAAGATGAATAGCTCAACACTTCATCGACGTTCGTTAATGGTTACGCAACGGAGATTTCATGTTATGGCAAAACTCCTTCGTGGAGTTGCCCTCATCATCACCCTCAGCATCCTCGCCACCTTGGTGGGCAACGTATCCGCACACACCGCCGAAACCCTTTATCTTAATCAGACCAATCGTGTAGTCAGTCCTAATGACGCGCCATCCGATAGTGTGGCTGCCGCCGGATTGTTCTACTATGTGGCGACCGGCGGAAATGACTCGAATCCCGGTACGCAAGCGCAGCCCTTCCGCACCATCAACCGGGGAGTCAGCGTACTCCGTCCGGGCGATACGCTGCTGGTCGGCGCTGGCACTTACAACGAATACATCAATAACAGCATTCCATCGGGCAGTTCATGGACTAGCCCGGTCACGGTTCAAGCCTCGCCGCGCAACTCGGTCACGATCAAGCCGCCGAGTGGCTCAGACCGAGCGATGACCTTTGACGGCTCGACGCAGTACGTCATTGTCGATGGCTTCATTCTGGACGGCACCAACGCTGGCATTGACACCCTCAAGTTTCAGGGAGCTACGGGTCGGCCCAACCCCAATCACATTCGCATTATCAATAGCGAGATCAAGAATGCGCCCCGTCAGGGGATTCTGGTTTCGCAGGGCGACCAGTACATCGAACTGATCAATCTGGTGGTGCATGACAACGGTTCAACCGACTTCGATCACGGCATGTACATTCAGGGCGACCACATCCTGATTCAAGGCTGCACGATCTACAGTAACGCTGGCTGGGGTATTCACATCTACGGCGGAGCGCCTAGCAATATCACAGTGGTGGATAACAAGATCCATGACAATGCCCGCCTCGGTTTGCGTGGTTTTGGCATTGGTGTGTACACTGGCGACAGCAACCAGATCTACAACAACGTGATCTGGGGCAAGAATCAAGGCGGGATCGACATTGGACGCGGCATCACCAATGCAGGGATTTACAACAATACTGTCGCCAATAACCGCGAGTCGGGTATTACGATCCTCAGTTCCAGCACCAGCACGACACTAAGGAACAATCTGGTTATGCAGAGTGGATCGGGCCTCGTGAACAATGGCGTAGGCACGATCATGGATCATAACTTCATAGGCGATCCGCAGTTTATGAACGCAGGAGCCGCCGATTTCCATCTCAAGGCAGGCAGTCCAGCGATCAACGTCGGCACCACGATCAGTACAGTCACCACCGACTTCGACGGGGTGCCGCGTCCTCAATCCGGCGCGTATGATGCCGGCGCGTTTGAATATAATAGCGGGCTAGCGCCGTCTGCCACACCCAGCAATACGCCACTGCCGAGTGCTACGCCCAGTAAAACACCCTTACCGACTAGCACAGGGTTGCCGAGTGCCACCTCGACGAAAACGCCGCTGCCAACCAGTACGGGTCTGCCGAGTGCAACACCGAGCAATACACCGCAATCCAGCGCCACACCGACCAATACCCCAGTGGTGAGCGCTACGCCGTCCAATACGCCGTTGCCCAGTGCCACATCGACCAATACACCAGTGCCAACGGGTACTCCGGTCAATCCGCCGAAAGCTATCGATACGATTGGCGTGTTCCGTCCATCGCGCACCGCGTTCTATCTCCGCAATAGCAATACCAGTGGCGCACCGGACATCACCGCTACCTTCGGTACGTCTACCGACCTGCCTGTCGTGGGTGACTGGAACGGCGATGGTATCGATACACTAGGCGTGTACCGCAATGGGTTGTTCCTGTTGACGAATTCCAACGCCGCCAACGCCGCCATCAACTACAGTATCGCTTTGGGTCAACCCGGCGACCTGCCTGTCATCGGCGACTGGGATGGCAACGGCAAGGATGGGATCGGTGTGTTCCGTCCGTCAACCGGCATGGTCTATCTGAAGAACTATCTCGTTTCCGGCTTTGCCAGCTACGCCATGCAGATCGGCGTGCTGGGCGACCTGCCAGTAGCGGGTGACTGGGACGGTAACGGTAAGGACAGCCCCGGCGTGTTCCGTCCGTCAACCGCTACCTTCCGCCTGACCAACGCCGTGTGCAACTGCACCGTCTCGACCAACTACACCGTCCAGTTCGGTCAGGCAGGCGACAGTCCTGTCACGGGCGATTGGAATGGGGATGGCATCACGGGTCTAGGCGTATTCCATCCTTCCAACGGCGTGATCGCGCTCAAGAATACCCTGAGCGCTGGCGCAGCCGACACGACCTTTAGCTTCGGTCAACCCAGCGATGCACCTGTCGCCGGACACTGGTCAGCCGCTTCGTCCACATCGAATGAAACTCCAATCCCCCCGACTCCTAAACTCGCTCCGACGTTTGTGCCGTAACCCTACGGTAAGTTGTATCTAACAAGAGGGGCTGGTAGCCGTACCAGCCCCCTTTTTGTTTGGGAAATCCACAACTTGGTCGTAAGGAGCTTACCGAAAAAGTGTAGCATAACGCTGCGCCTCATTCAGCACAAACCGACACCTCCCGATTATTCACGCAGCTTTGATTACAATGGTCAGGGACAGCGTGTCAAGCAAACGTATAGTGATGGTGCGACTACCATAACGACGGCTTACTTGCTCGATACTTAACCAAGCTTATGGCAAGTCCTGAACGCCACGCAAACGGTTGTGCCGCTCATGGGGTCGCCCACCACGACCACGACACGCTACGTGCATCATCCACTGGGTATTCATCAGCAGTAAAATGATGATGGAACTTGGCGCTGGACATTGCCCGATGCCTTGGGCAGTGTGCGTGGTGCAGTCAACAGCGGTGCTGCGCCTTTGGAGAGCCGTCAATATTCACCCTACGGTGAGCCACTGGGTAGCTACAGCCAGAGTGCTTTCGGCTTCGCGGGGGAGCAGACCGATGCCAATGGGCTGGTCTACCTGCGGGCGCGGTACATGAACCCGGCGACGGGGATGTTCCTCAGCAAGGACCCGGTGGAAGGCTTTATGCAGCGTCCCATGTCGCGCAATGGCTATTCCTACGTCGAAGGCAATCCTGTCAACTATACAGACCCCAGCGGCGAGTTCCTGCCAATTCTGTTGGGTATAGCAGGTGCAACTGCTTTTGGAGCTGCCTTTGGTGCCTTCGCCGCTTTGGGCATGTACGAAGCAGCACTGCGGGGTGATTGTGGATGCGACAAGAAACAATGGGCACAGCATACAGACCGCAATACTTTCTTAACACAGGCAGCTTTAGCTGGTGCAGCGTTTGGCTTTGGCTTTGCTGGTGCCGCACTCTCACCTCTTACTGCCATTGCGGCTGGAGCCTTGGGTATCCATATAGGGATAGATACTATCCAACACACTTGGACTGATATCCAGAAGAATGGCGGTCTTTTCGGTGGTGGGCTGAATCCATGCAATCAACTCGAGTTACTCGGCGGTATTGCTGGTATCATCGGTGGAGTTGGAATGCTCGGTAGTGGCTTGAATACAATTAGTGAAAATCTAGGTGTCCCTAAACCTTGGGAAAATCAAGGTGGTACTCGGAAGTCTCCTATAAACAATACTGGTTCTGAAGGTTACCCAGGAATATTCCCAGCCGGTTCAGGTGTAACGAAGCTTCCTAAGACTCCTATGGATCTTGATGTAGTAGAATTGGTAGAAGCGGTAAGGAGCCGCTATCCCTCTATGCCAATGGAGATTAACTTGAAATACTTCAAGGAACACATAGAAATTGGTGAGGTAGATCTTCAGGTTTCCAAAGTAATTATTGAAGTTAAGGGCGGTGGATTGAAAGGAGCCGTAAAAGACGTTGCAGCTAAATACAATCCCGATATAAACCCTACACAGAAGCAGGTTATATTGTACGCTCCTAATGTAAAATCAATTACACACAATCAAGTGTCTCAAATTGAAGGTCTTGGGCCACTTGGGACAAAAATTTTCAGAGCGGGTAGTTTGAATGATCTACTAGATTATATTGGCAATTAGTTTGGAGAATAGCAATGAGGGATGTCTTCTACTTCGCTCGTGACGAAATCAAACTTGAGGATATAAAGCAATTAGCAGAAGATTTGGGATATAAAGCCTATCTTGCACCAAATGCTCAGGCAAATCCCAATATTCGTTCTCTAGTTGTTCACTACTCAGAAGCAGACTATTGGCGTTGCTTAGAAATAACAGAGGATGATTTTCTCGAAGAAGCAGAAAAGGCCAAGTTGAGATCAATGGGGCCACACACTGGCTTTCAGATAAAATATATGGGCATTTCTATGCCAGACCTCCGAACTTTCTTAAAGTTTGTGTTAGAACGTCATGGTGGCTGGGTAGGGTGTAATGATGAATGGGAGCGAGTGTATTTACTGGAGAACATCGAGCTTTTGCAATGTTTTGGAGATGAGAAACCATCTTCCAAGCTTGCTACATAAATGACCACCTTTTTTCAATACTTATGATTAGTCAATGAATCGAACTCTAAGATTCTCAAAAGAGGTTATCAGCAATGATGGCCTCTTTTTGTGTGAATTGCATCACGACACCTACGGTGAGCCACTGGGTAGCTACAGCCAGAGTGCTTTCGGCTTCGCGGGGGAACAGACCGATGCCAATGGGCTGGTCTATCTACGGGCGCGGTACATGAACCCGGCCACGGGTATGTTCCTGAGCAAGGACCCGGTAGAAGGCTTCATGCAGCGCCCCATGTCGCGTAATGGTTACTCCTATGTTGAAGGCAATCCTTCTAACTGGACAGACCCCAGCGGTGAATTCGTGAATATTCTTGTGGGGGCGGTCTTGGGTGGCGCAATCGGTGCTATAGGTGGATATGTCTATGCGGAGGCGATCTATATAGCTGCGGCAAGAGGGGATTGTGGTTGTAAACGGAAGCAAGAGGTTCTAAGTATAGGAGAAAGAGAATTTGTAAAGCAAGTGGTTATCCAAGGTGCCATAATGGGTGCGGTGTTTGGTGGTGTGGCTTCATTGGGACCAGTCGGCCTAGTAGCTGTTGGAACTTTTGGTATTTTGCAGGGTGGACAGAGTATCATACATGCCCTACAAGCTCCAGATTGGGTTGTCAATGGTCAAGTCAACCTCTGTAATGCGCTTGATTTGGCGCTCGGTCTCTTGAGTGTCGTAGGTGGTTTCACACTCGGTGCGTTGGGCGCTAATCAACTTGCTGAAGGAGTTCCTCCCCTTGCTGGGATTATAAAGCCAGAGCGTGTTCCCAACTTACCGCCACAAGGCAAAGGCGAACCAGTCAGAGTTTACCACGAAATCCGACCGCTATCGCCATCAGCACGTCCATTAGGCCAGTTCGACACTGTCGAGTTTTTTGCCGATGGAACGGGAAGAATAACGGAGGAAAAGTCAGCAATGGGGGTAGGTCGGCCTTTCATGAATAGACAAGGATTACCCCAGGTGCAAGATACTCCAGAGACATGGGCTTTGAGACAAATCTACGAAAGTACCGATACTAAGCTATCGGGTCTTGTAAAAGCAATCGGTGTCGATGCAGAGAAGGGCGGTCCAGTGCCGAGCTTGGCGGAACTTCGGTCTATAAATAATTATCGTTTCGCAATTGACTCAAATGCACCTGAGATCATTGCGGCAACAGAATCAAAACTAGTAGCATTGCGTGGCGCATGGCGTGGCTGGACATTCACGGCAAAGTATGGTCCTTAAAGAAAGAGATTAACGATGACTGTAGAACTGAAAATATATTACCCCGCTTCACAAAAAAAAATGTGGCTGGTTCCAATATCCGGCTCAAAAAGCTTTGAAGAATACTGGAAGCCCATATCCGGTTTACTCAAGCTAAAATTAATACCTAATTTTGATTTAGGATTGAATCTCGGTAAAGAGGACATTCCGGCAGTTATTGCGGAATTAGACACTTTTGAGGATTTCGTCCATAGTGAGCAGCAGAAAATAATACCTCCCGATAAATTAGAGTATGTACTATCCAGCCTTCATGAGCTGGTTGAAGCTTTGAAGGAGGCGAAAAATGAGATTGGAGAAATAGATCTTTGGTTCAACTGATCAAATAGATGAAGAGAAATAGCTATGTCGCTTGCAGGTCTTCACAATAATTGTCGTTATATTCCGATGAATTTTCAGAAGAATAGTCTGTGCAAATGATTTTTGTATAGAATATTGCTTGTGAGTTAGGTTCAATTACTCATCATGTGAAATTAAGATGTGGTTGCCCCGTGCTATTCAGTGCGGGGCGTTTTGCTGTCAGGCTCTACCCTAGCGTTAACACGACACTTAGACGATCTCTAGTGTCAAGATCGTCTAATGAATCCTCAAAGTGGTCGGATAGCCAAGCAGGTGACACTTCACAACTCGGTTTGCCGTGCCGAGACCCGCCGACACACCGCGAGTGCAAAGCGGGGTTCTGCGCTTCAGCGCGGTACATCCAAGCACACCGCCGTGTGAGAGGCGGGTGTTTTAAATCGCGACCCACCCGGCACTGTTCCCACAGGGTGAAACGCCGTCGTTGCCGCGTTGGTTCGGGGATCCTCTCGCTGAGTATTCCAATGTACACTCACCCGATGAGACAAATGTCTTACCGAGTCAGACAAAAGTAAGACTACGCATGTACTCCTCGGCAGGCACCTGTGAAATTTCAATGGAAACCTACTTTGGGAAGTGTATCATTTTCAATTTTCAATATATCAGCCTACCAAGATCAGATCATGGCTGGAACACACTTTGACCATTCGCGTTCAGAGACTGTCCGAAAAGCAGGATAGTGGGGTAAACTGGAAGGATGAACACAAAAC
>JBDTVG010000020.1:0-24466 GCA_040007395.1 Chloroflexota bacterium | reverse complement strand
GAGGACGATCGCGCCACTCGGTCCCACCACGCCGCAGGCCGGGGTGATCGCGACAGCGGAAAGCACTATTGCAACTCTATCGAGGAACAGCGCTGCACTACCACGTTCGCCGCTGTGTTCGCCGGAGAGATCGATATCGGTAGTCGTGCGGGCTGCAAGATTCATACGATGCTCCGTCCCTTGCGATCTAGCGGTAAGTAATCAAACTTTATTCATGGATATTCTAACATAGTTCAAGTTTTCGGACACCGCACGACTCCATCGCCTACGACACATTTGAAAGGCGGGTTTTGTTGTAGCTGTGGGGGGAAACCCACTTCTGTGGTTCAAGAGGGTATGACCATTGTCCTATTCCAAAAGTATCATGAATTTCCTGAATCCGTCACTTGGCGGTTGCATGACCTCTCGGACTCACCTCAAAAGCTTTGCGCGAGTGAGCAATATGGGTGTATGGTGTACTGAGCGCAGACACACAATAGAGACAAACATGGCAACACAATCCAAAAGCAGTCCCGCCAATCCCATTTTTGATAGCCAAGTACAACAGCTAGGTTGGCCTCATACATCCAGTGAGATGCAGCAGTATATACAGATCGTGATTGCCATTGCAGCGTTGGTAACGCTATTGATTGGGGTGGCGAACAAGATCGGTTTTAACAATACTGGCTCATACGCGCAGAACTTCATTTTCGATTTCATGGTGCCGTTTAATCTTATGCTGTTTGTGGCTGGCACATTGGTAGGCTTTATCGCGGATATTTGTTATGCCGTATTGCCCATCCACAGCATCCAACAGGAGATCCTCTCTGGCCATTGGGAGTTGCAACGCCTCACCCCGCACGGCGACTCCCAGATGATCGCCGCCAAAGATGGAATCGCACAATTACGCGGTCAGCGGATTGTTATTGTGGAATATGCAGTACGCGGAATTACAGTTATTTCAATACTATTCGGGGTGCTGCTCTATGTGGTAAGTCCCAATAGCGCTAACGAGATTGTGATTATCGGTCTAGGCACGCTTCTGGTTATCCTCGTGGCGATTCCTTATGTACTGGAACCGCGTTGGCGAATGCGGGCACTTATTGCAGTAGGAATGGCAGCCGCCATACAGTCTAGCACCCCTTCAATGGCAGTGTTGACTGCACTGGCCTACGCACTTGGGGCGCGGCTTTTGCAATTACTGATTATCGTAGGAGTCTGCTTTGGCGTACTAACGCTGATCTTCGCAGTTTTTACCATGCCATTCCTGATTCCTCTCGGCGGCTACTTGGATTATCGGCTATACAAGTGGGTACGCTTTGCGATGCTCAAGCGCGTCGAACATCTCGCCGCCAAAGAACGCGCCTAAGCAATAAGTTCAATCAGGTATTATTAATGAACGATACGGCGTTGGGGTTATGTCAGCGAACACACCATAGCGGTTACAGAATGTGCCTCAAACGTATAAGTTAACACACTGCCATCAGCATTCATTGACGTTTGGGTCGTGCCAACGTTGTTGGGTGTCTCGAACGTGTTCTCAACCTTGATGTCCTTACCATTAACCGTAGAGATCTGGACATCGCCGGCAAAATAGCCTTCCAGCAGCGAGAGCCGTGTCTCTATATCATCAGCTTGACTGCGATTAACGACATAGACAACTAATTGATTCCGCTGCTCGTCAAGGGTAGCCGTTACATCAAGCAGTTGAACACCTGAAGAGTCGGCAGTACTGAAAGTCTCAGTTTCAACGACCACATCAAGTGCAACATTGCCGCAAGTACGGCTGTAAAGTTCAAAGGGGAAAAAGATAGTCTGGAGAAAATGCCCATTGGGGTTGGTAAAAATTGGCGCAATAACATTAACGATTTGCGCGATATTCGCCATCTTCACCGAAGCGGCATGGCGAATAAACAGATTCAACTGCATCGCCACGACCAACGCATCTTCCAGATTGTAAAACTCTTCCAGATTGTTCATGGGTTTGCCCAGCGCAGGATGAGTCCGATACCAGACGTTCCACTCATCAACTGCGATCCAGAGAGGGCGCGTCAGTTTGTTATCCAGCCGGAGCGCCCTAATCAGCCCTTCATAAGCCGATAGCCGTTCCTCAAGCATTTCTGGGATCGCCATATACGTTGCGAAATCGTCCGTTGGGTTGCCGACATACCAGTGCAGCCCAAGATAATCGATCAGCGAGCCAGCCTGTTCGATCATCAGTTGAGCGCGTTCAACGACATCATGTTCCCAGACCGAAACCGCCGACGCGATCAGTTTAATGTCGGGGTCAATCCACTTCATGACCTTTGCAAATTCGGTCAGTGCCCGTGCATATTCCTGTGGGGTCTTGTAACCGATTTGCCAAGGGCCATCTACTTCGTTCCCGATCCCCCAATATTTCACATTATGTGGTTCAGGAAAACCGTGTGCCTGCCGCTGCTTGACCCAGTAGGTTGGTTGGGTTCCGTTGCAATACTCTACCCAGTCACGCGCTTCACGCATATCGCCATCGCCGCAATTGACAGCGAGATACGGTTCGGTCTTGAGCTTGCGGCAAAACTTGATAAATTCATTTGTACCAAAAGTGTTAGGTTCAAGCGATTTCCACGCCAGATCTAATTGTGCGCGGCGTTCTTCGGCTGGCCCTACCCCATCTTGCCAACGATAACCAGACACATAATTACCGCCGGGATAGCGGATCAAAGGCATGTTGAGTCGAGTTAGGCTTTCAAAGACATCGCGTCGAAACCCGTCCTCGTCGGCTAAAGGCGATCCCGGCTCATAAATGCCACCATAGATACATCGCCCAAGATGCTCGGCAAAACCGCCAAAAATATTTCGATCAATGATTCCTTTTGAACGATTAATATCAATTCGGATACTATTCATCATCGCTCTCAGTGTAAATTCGATGTATGCAATCGATTGCATAAAGCAAATAATATACCGCCGTATTGATCTTTGTCAACTGCTGACGATTTAGGAAATACAGCAAATCCCGCCAACAATACAAACAAAGTTGCGTTGAATCCTGACTCGCGGTAGTCTGATCGCAGAATCAGGTGAAGGGGTGTTGTAATGGTTGACATAACACGGGTGCAAAACAATGCAGGCTTCTGGGAGGTCACTTGGAAGTTCGAGGACGAGTCGTTTGAGACCTTGCAAACGATCTCAGAAGAACTTAATTACAAAGTAGGCACCACCATTTTTAGGGAAGGCGACCCTGCCGACGGCATGTACCTTGTCATCGATGGTACGGTACGTATCATTCGCAAAACAAAAAGCGGTCAGAACCGCGAAATCAACACAATCCGCGAAGGACAGTCTTTCGGGGAACTTGGCTTGCTCATCGAGCGTCCCCGGCACGCCAGTGCGGTCGCGGGATCGGATCTCACCTGTCTCAAGATCACACGGTCAGCCCTAGATCTACTTCACAAAAGCGCTCCTGATATGGCCTATATGATGTATCAGGTCTTAGCACGTTCTCTCGCCGAGCAACTACTTCACACCGAGGAGATACAGCAGCCCGACTAGGGGTCATCATTGAGCTTATGCCTAACAAAATATCACGACGAAAATTCCTGAAGTACGCCGCCGGGGGAGTACTTGGTGCGGGTGCAATTGGGCTGGGTGGCACAGCCTATAGTACGCAGATTGAACCAGATGCTGTCGAAACAACCCATATCACAATTCCATTAGCGCATCTGCCCGCTGCCTTTGACGGGATGACTATCGTGCAGATCAGCGATTGGCATTTGGGCGAATGGATGACCTTGAAACGGATACTGGTAGTTGCCCAACAAACCAATGACCTCAAGCCAGACGTGATCCTGATCACGGGTGATTTCCTGAGCATGACGTGGGACGACACCTATGATGAGGTAACAGCGGCAAACAAAGCACTCACAGCCCCCGAAGGAATTTACGCGACCTTCGGTAATCACGATCACTGGACGAGCGCGAAAAATGCAAAGGAAGCTGTTGACGCTGCCGGAACGACCCAATTACTGCTCAATGCTCACGTTGCGATACAGCGTGGCAGTGACACGCTGTATATCGCCGGAGTCGATGACATCTGGGAGAAAAAGAACGATCTGAGCAAGGCGTTGGACGGTATCCCAAGCGATGCGACAGTCATCTTGATGGCACACGAACCCGATTACGCCGATGAAGTCGCCCAAACCAAACGTGTCGGGTTGCAGCTATCGGGGCATAGTCATGGTGGGCAAGTACGTTTACCTTTCAAGGGAGCGCTCGTATTACCCTTTATGGGCGAGAAATATGATATGGGTTTATACAATGTGAATGGGATGGCGCTCTATGTCAATCGTGGACTCGGCATGGTCGAGCCGTATGTCCGCTTCGGCTGCCGCCCAGAGATCACGCATTTTACGTTGCGGGCGGCAATAGCCTAAAGTTCGGCGGATTTCATAGGCTCGTTGCGGCGATAGTAGCGGCTTCGCGCAAAGCGTGCAGATTTTCCGATGGCACATCCAAATTAGTTCCGCAACCGGGTGTGAGCAGCAAATGTCGCCCATTGGTCACCTGAATCGCCGTGAGTGCTTCCTGAATGACTTGCTCAGGTGTGCCGGATTGCAGCGTTCCTAATTCATCGACCCCACCGACAAGCGCTTTATTCGTGCGATGGCTGGCTTCCTCAATGGTAGGGTTATGCTGTCCGATAGTTGCCCAATTGATCGCCTGCACTGGATAGTCCGTGACAGCATTGAAATAGGCATACGGGCCACAGATATGCAGTAGATTGAACGGCGCACCTTCAACGGCTTTCAACACTTGCAGATCGTAAGGCTTGCCGAATTCTTCAAATTCCGCTTCGGTTAAAACACCTTCTCGCGCCAGTTTCACAATCGCAAAAAACAAGCCACTTGCGCCAGAGTCAACCGTAGCGGCGGCATACTTGGCAAGTGTCTCGGTGATATGCTGCAAGGCTGCATGTACACCTTGCGGATTCTCGCGAAAATAGCGGTGCAGGCCATCATATTGGGCTTGCACCACATCCTCGATCTTATGGTTCGCGGAGCGTGCGACCAAAAAGCCTAACACAGAAAGCGGTGAAAAAACGGTTTGCAGGAAGTGTGCATCACCGATACCCGCTTTAACCAGACGAACTAGATCCAGTTGTTCCGCAAATACGCCAGCCGTCGGGTTGATGGACTGGATTTTTTCCAGATCGGCAGGCTCATTCAAGGGACCATCGATCAATTCAGGTAGCACCGAGTCGTAATGGTTGAAGTCGTAGCGGTTGCCCCATGCCTCGGCGTAATACGTGGCACGCGGATTAACCTTCAACCAATCCCAGTCAAAGTCGGCAAAGTGCTTGAGGCTAACTTGTGCCAGTGAGGCAGCTTGACGTTCTTCGGCGATAAAATGTCGCCATGCCGAAACAGGCACACGATCAACGGCTTCGCCCTTTAAGGCAGCCTCGACTCGCTCACGTTTGGAAAGTTGAGACATGCTTTATTCCTTCGATTTCTTCATTGCATGGAAGCGGCTGAGGGTGTGACCACGGTTGGTGTATTGCCCTCAGCCAAATGATGTTCGGTAACTAATTGGGCTATTTGGTTGGTTTCGTGCCATCCCACGGGATAAAGTTGCCATCTTTGACGATCAGGTTTTCAAAGGTGGGATTCTGCACACGGCGCGTTGTGGTATCAAAGGTCACTTTGCCATAAACGATGCTCGGTACATCCTTGAGCTTAGGCAGTGCATCATGGATACCCGCACGGGTCGGGCCACCGATCTCAATTGCATGATCGATCAGGATAATCGTGTCATAGGCCAGCGAAGCAAAGAGATCTGGCTCCTCGTTGTAGATCGCCTTGTATTTCTTCACAAACGCCTGAACTTCGGGGCGTGGGTCAGACGGCAAAAATTCACCGAGAACGAACGTTCCCTCGACAGCCTTGCCCCCCAACTTGGGATAGTCGGGCGACTGCAAGGTAGCGCTGCCGACTAGCGGAACGGTCAGACCCGCATCCCGCACCTGTTGGGCGATCAGAGCGCCATCTGTCTCATATGAGATCAGGATAATTCCGTCTGGGTTGGCATCCTTGATGGTGGTCAAAGCAGAACGGAAATCTTTCTCGTCGGGTAGATAGGCCTGTGACGCGACAATCGTGCCGCCAAGTTCGGTCACACGCTTGGCGAACAAGTCGATAGTGGACTTACCCCAATCATTGTTTAACTGGAAAACCGCCAACTTCTTCAAGCCCAGCGTGGTAATAGCAAAGTCAGCCAATGCCGGAGACGCTTGGGTTTGCGTAACCGAATTGCTCCACGTGTAATCGCCACCCGCTTTGGTAAAGTCTGGATGCGAGTTGGTGAAGCCAAATTGCACGAGACCGCCCCGCTGATAAATCCCCGAAGCCGCCATTGACGCGGTACTGCTAAAGTCGCCCAGTTCAACGACGATCTTGGGATCGGCAACAAACTTTTGCGCGATAACGACCGACTGCTTTGGATCACTTTGCGAGTCTTCGAAATCGTAGACGAGCTTACGACCATTGTAGCCGCCTGCGCCGTTGATTTCGTCGAGCGCCATATCAAAGCCTTTTTTCCACTGTGCGCCGTATTGAGCATTTGCACCAGTAATTGGGCCGCTTACGCCAATGACAATCGGTTCGGCGGCTGCGTCAAGTGTCTGGACTGGCGCAGGTTGTGTCGCGGCGCTGGCATCGGGGGTCGCGGCTTGCTGACCGACAGCAGCGGTAGGTCGTGCCATGCCAGAAGCAGCAACGATTAAGACGGCAACCAGAAAAATGAACGTTACAGCCTTCGTTGAGTGTTTAATCCGTTGGGTGATCATGTTTCAATTCCTTTTGTCTTCGAGAGCTTTCAAGGGTAACAAGTTGAATATGAACCGTAATAAAAAGCCCCGACACTGTGGCTGGGGCTTTCTAAGCTTCTTGAGGAAGGGATAGACGCATCAACACCATAATGCCGCCGACTGCCATTGTGGCTTGGCACAGGAGCAACAACAATAACAACAATTTTGAGGTATCTGCATGTTTATCGTCATTTTCGCTACCTTAAAATAGAAGGTCTAGCTATCGGAACGGAGTAAGAATTGCACATTAACCATTAAGAGTCAAGCCTTCGTCGACTCAAAATTCTCAGATTTTAGATAGGTTTGCGCGGGTCAGCGTAGCATGATAAGCTACCTTTGTTTAGGAGCGTAACCCGTGCCGTACAAACAGATTTTCGCTCGACTCTATCCTGCCCATGATCTTGCCACGCAGACCATGAGCGATCTGTTAACGTTCCTACCTGATGGTCGGCTGAACGTTGCGTTTTCGGCTGTGCCGGAGATTGTCGATCTGGGGTTGCAAGCGCCAACGCTATCGACATTGGTTATATCCGGCGCGATGCGGGGAAACTTCCAGAGCGCCACAACCCCCGACGGACACTACACATTATCAATTGATACATTCCCCTATCTGGATAAAACCGAATACTGGTTAACCCATACTGACCACACAAATGGCAAGTTCAAGCGTGCCAAGCTAACCAGCGAAGGCTTACCCAACCAGCCTAACCAACCGGGTGTGGTTGCTTCGCCTGCCGGGACGTTTTTTCTGGTAGACGACAGCGGCACGGTTAGGTTGTTCAGGGCAGCAGATTTCGAGGAAGCAGGCACTTTCCAACTGACCCACGCCAATACTGCCAATTTTATCGTGGCGCTAGCGGTCAGTGATGACGATCAGTTTATCGCGGGATTAAGCAGTTGGAAGGATATTGTCTTGTATAATGTCGGCGCACGGCGAGTCGCTTTTGTGCGTCAGATTCGCGACGGCGTGGGCTGGTACGATCTCGATCTCGGTTATATCATCATGGTTAACAGCACGGAAGCGATTATCACGGTAGGCATCAGCCAGAGTGCCAATGACGAACAGAACGCACGCTTTTCGGTCAACGCCTTCCGATTTTACCCCTAACTCTATCCGATTTCCATATTATTCTATACAGGTCGATACTTCTCCAATCTGGATATGACCTTGAGTAGAGTAAATATGTCGTCAGTGAGCATTGAACAACAATTCTTTGAGCAACTAGTAATTTTTGCCGTAACCCATATATTCTATATATTCGTTGGGTTAGGCTCAATTCGCTATCATATAGCCTTGTTTGGCATTTCGAATCAAGCTATTCTAGATTTTTGGAAACAGCTTAAATTCCCGTTTGATTATCTCTATACTCCCCCAAATCCCGAAGAATCAGTGAGTGATTTTGAAAAATCCAAGATCTCACAAGGACTATCTCTTGCATTGGGTTTTTCGCTACCGCCAGTATTGTATATAGTTACTACTATCTATGGGTTAGTCCGATATGGATTACTTGAACAGAAATTTAGTTATTCAGAAATCTCATTGGATATTCTTTGGATATTTTTGTACATTGCTGCAACGCTATATTTTCTTTTACTAGGGCGAAAATTGATAAAAATAGACCGCCAATTGTCACTATCAAATCACTCGCCTCTGAAAAAGTAGTTGAGGTTTCCGGTTGAATACTCCAAAAGATTTACAAATTACGTCTATTGAAGCGATTGAATGCCGTATTCCGTTGGAACGCCCTTTTAATCTCGGCGTGTTCCATATCGCCCACCGCGATTACACGATTGTCCGTATTCACACTGCCGAAGGCTACGTGGGAGTGGCTTATATGCTCTCGCGCAATGCCGAAGTCGCTGCAACGATCAATCGGAACGTCGTGCCAGTCTGGATTGGGCAATCGGCGCATGAAGTCGAACAGTTGTGGCAAAAAGCCCGATTTACCGGGCATCGGCTTGGAGTGGAATTGGGCGGCAGTGGATGAATACAAGCGGAGCCACTACACCCAGACGCTATAATCGTTGTCGTAGGGCGATTAGCCATAATCCCCCACAACAACGAGGTCTGTGCGAGAGGGCTAGGGTAGTTCGCTGATGACGAAGGCAGATTCAGCGTAAGTGTCCCGCAGCGATTGAATGGCTATGTACTGCTTCACTTCATCAAGGGTCATCTCCTGTGCAGTTGTGAGCTTAATGAGTCGCGAGTCGTCGGGGAGCAAGTGGAAAAAGTTATCAGAAAAAGTCGCTTGACCGTCAGCCGTTGACAGCCACACCCATAAGGCAGGTCGCGCCGCTGTCAGTTCGATTTGATATGCTTTGGGCGCAAGTTGCTGAACGCTGGTCTGAATATTAGGCGGTTGCAAGTTCAAGTGCTTAGGACGGGCAAACAAGACCAGATTGTCAGACACACGTTGCCCGTCAACTTCAAGGGCGAGAGAGACAAGCATGTCGCGGATGCCTGTCGTCTGGATGATATTCGCTAGATCCAGTGTTTTGACCAGCTTATCTTGATAGCATGGCGTAGAAACACTGAAACCCCCACCATCGATCTGTGCGCCTGCTGTCGTGGTAACTTTCCACTCGACAGTGCCATCATGCGGAATCGGGAGATCGCTGGTGATGTGAATTTCAACGGTTCCCGCTGCCGCATCTTCCAAGCCCGAAATTAGCAGCGGGGCGTAAAAATCCTGTGCCATATAGTGCAGCGCTTTCCAGTGGCCTAAGGAGTCAATCGACGACCAGCTTGGCGCAGGCCAGCAATCGTTAAGCTGCCAGTACAGTGTCCCCATTGTGCGCGGCATATTCCGCCGCCAATGTTCGACAGCATATTTGATCGCCATGCCCTGCAAAATCTGGCTGATCCAGATACCCGATTCAAACGAGCTAGGCAGACGGAACCAATCCAGCAAATAGTGGATAATGGTACTGTTGCCGATCCCGCTGCGCTGGTGATATTCCATGACGTAGCTGGTGATATTACGATCTTCTGGCTCGGTAAAGGTGTCAATCGTAGCAGGTTCCGGGAATGACTGGAAGCCAAACTCGCTCACGAAGCGGTGAAAGCAGGTGCGATACCACTCAAACGGCTCACGTCCATGCCAGACTGACCATAGATGTGTGTCGCCATTATCGGGATTATTCCAGAAATTGCGATCCCCGACAGACTTATGGGGACTACAAGGCCAGTAGGCACGATCCGGATCTAAGCGCTCGGTTACTTCGGGCAGCAACACATCAAACAGCTTGCCGTAGTCTTCCCAGCTCATCGTTGTCTCTGTCCAAGTATCCGCGACCAAGCCTTGTTCGAGTTCGTTGTTGCCGCACCACAGCGCAATACACGTATGGTGGCGTAAATGTCGGACATTATCTTCAGCTTCGGCGCGGACATTCGCCATAAAGTCAGCGTCAAAGGTGGGGTAAGCCGCACAAGCGAACATGAAATCCTGCCAGACGGCAATGCCATATTCGTCGCACAGATCGTAAAAATCATCCTGTTCGTAAATGCCGCCGCCCCAGACTCGCAGCATGTTCATGTGGGCATCTGCCGACGCTTGAATTAGCTTTTCGTAATCGGCGTGAGTTAGGCGTGGCACAAATGTATCGGCGGGAATCCAGTTCGCACCTTTGGCAAAAAATGGGACTCCATTAATGGCAAACTGGAACGATTCACCCCAAGTATCGGCATGGCGTTCAAGCGTAAGGGTACGCAGCCCAATCCGTTTGGTTTGTTCGTCCAGAACTACATCGTTTTGCCCAATCAGTTGCACGATCACGTCGTACAGAGGCTGCGTTCCCATCTCCCGAATCCACCATAATTCAGGCTGCTCAATCTTTTCGCGGATCGTTACCTGATCGCCGGATAACGGCTGTTCGCTGCTGGCGATAACCTTACCTTCGCGAAGTACCTGCACCCGTACAATAGGGGAGTCGCCAGCGAGATAATTTTCGGTGGTCGCTTGAATGTTCAGATCGACGCTGCCATCGGCGTTATGCTGCTGGCGAATTTGGACATCAGTCAGACGGGCATCGAAGGCGACTAGTTCAATATCGCGCCAGATGCCGCTGGTCACGACCATCGGCCCCCAGTCCCAACCGAAGTTACAAGGTTCTTTACGCAGCCATACGCCGCTGTGGATACGATGTGAGCCACCCCAAGCTGGTAGAACACCCTTCTCAGCATCTTTTGCTCTCAGGTAGCGCATGGGCGACTCAAAGCGAATCGAGATCGTATTCTCGCCAACCTTCAGGTATGGCTTCACATCGAATAGCCAAGTGCGGTACATGTTGTCGGTCTTGCCCAGCGCGACCCCGTTCAGATGGAGAGTCGCTAGCGTATCCAAGCCGTAGCATACCAACAATACCTGTGTCCGTTCCAGTAACTCTGGTGTGACTACGAAATTCCGTTCATAAGTCCAGTTAGTTTCGCCGATCCAAAAGAGTTTAGATTCATTATCACGGTAGAAAGGGTCAATAAGCTGTCCGGCTCGCTCTAAATCGAGGTGTACGCACCCCGGTACTTGGGCAAGAATGCCGATCTCCTGATCGCGAGTGAGATGCCATTCACCATTCAAGCTCAGTTTTTGCACGATGTCTCCTTTGAGTTTCGTTTTTCGCGCCTAATGTCGGTTCATATGCCACTTGATGACGATTGTAGCGGAATTTTGCTCAAGCACGAGATTAACGTCTTGTAGTATCCATTTTGGAAAATTCTCCCGCTTTGTCTTTTCTGAATCTCCTCTCATTTGAAAGATGTTTGGCAGTTAAAATTGCGGGATGTTATACTGAATTACAGTGATACGAGATGCCCCCATAAATTCTACGAGAATCCTGTTCGGGCAAGGCTACAAAACATAAATCCAAGGAGTATTGAGATGAGCGATAAAGCTGCGCCTGTACTTCCCGCTGCGGGAAAAGGCCTTCAAAATATTGTGGTAGGCCAGACTAAATTGAGTCTGGTTAACGGAACCGAAGGTAAACTGATCTACGCGGGCTACAAGATTGAGGATCTGGCTGAACACGCCACGTTTGAGGAAGTGACCTATTTGCTGTGGCACGGGCAGCTTCCGACTGTTTCACAGTTGGAGAATCTGCGAAAGGCGATTCAAGGCGAGATGGCGCTTTCGCCCGAAATTCTGACCCTGATGGCGACTCTGCCTCACACGGCTACGCCAATGGCAGTACTGCGTACTGTTGTATCGGCGCTTTCGCTCTGGGACCCTAAAGCCGACGACAATAGCCCAGAAGAAAACCGTCGTAAAGCGCTGCTGCTAACCGCCAAAACACCGACGATTGCTGCTGCATGGGAACGCATTCGTACTGGTAAGGAACCAGTGGCTCCTCGCGCAGACTACACCTTGGCACAGAACTTCCTGTATATGCTTAAAGGTACAGAACCGAAGCCACAGGAAACTGCCGTAATTGACGCTTATTTTGTTCTGCTTTCCGAACATGGTATGAATGCCAGCACCTTTAGCGCCCGTGTTACGACGAGTACGCTCTCGGATATGTATAGCGCCATTACCACGGCGATTGGAACCTTGAAAGGCGCGGCACATGGCGGCGCAAATGAAGAAGCCATGCGGATGTTCTTCGAGATTGGCAGCGTCGATAATGTGGACAAATGGTTCAACGAGAATATCAGGACGGGAAAGAAGCGTGTCATGGGTATGGGTCATCGTGTCTACAAAGCCCTTGACCCGCGTGCTGCCGTGCTAAACAAGAAAGCGAAAGCAATGGCTGAGGCGACTGGTAACGGTCAATGGTATGATCTTGCTTCTAAGCTGGACAAGACTGCCCGCGCCGATGATGATTTTATTAAAAAGAATCTATACGCTAATGTAGACTTCTACAGTGCGATTGCCTTGTACACCATCGGCATTCCGATGGATCAATTTACGCCGTTGTTTGCGATAGCGCGTATCCCCGGTTGGACTGCCCACATTATCGAGCAGTGGGCCGATAACCGCCTAATCCGCCCAGACGTTGAGTACATCGGACCAATGGATTTGACATGGGTTCCGATTGAGCAGCGCGGCAACTAACCCAGCGGGACAGTAAAACTAGTAAACTATCGAAAGTAATAAAAGTAACGGCGGGAACCCCGCCGTTACTTTTTGATAGTGCAATCCGACAAAACTAGAGAATGCTATTTGTCTACTTTTTTGGCGGTTGCAGGAACTTCTTGGATACCTTCACGCCACGGTTCAAATTTATCTTTCCCGGTTTTGTCCTTACGCCAGATCGCCTGCCCGACCATGTCACCGTTTTTGCTAATCTGAATAATTTCTTTATAGTCGCCGGGGTTAATTTTGGTATCGTCGTCGGTAATGTAATGGACATGCCATTTATCTTTGCCGTCTATAAAATGCTCATCT
This sequence comes from Chloroflexota bacterium, assembly GCA_040007395.1. Taxonomy (GTDB): domain Bacteria; phylum Chloroflexota; class Anaerolineae; order Aggregatilineales; family UBA2796; genus DATGFK01. Next base: position 11,263 of record JBDTVG010000020.1, on the reverse strand, counting down.
TTCTTGCTGTTGAGATCCATTTGAATTATGCCTCTATCTAAGTTAAATGGAAATTATATATTATAGCAGATGTTATAAAGTTACAAATTGTTCGTAAAGTCGGACAAAAATTGACTCAGCAGAATCAAGGGTACAGTCGAAGTTATCGCACTCATGGTTAGCGCTAAGGTCAACACAATAACCTGTTTACAGAGGATTTGAATAGGCGGCGAGGAATAGTCAGTGAATCACCACAGCCAGCACAATGATCACGATCCACATCACAAAGATGGCTAACGCGCGGCGCAGTGCCGCATTGCGAGCCGCCGGGTCAAGATCCGTCCCGACAAGCCGCGAAACTGTAGGACGCTGCGGGAAATAACTAGCGACCACTTGATCGCCTTTTTGTAGGCGGCTAAAGTGTGTTTCGCTGATCGTCTGGCGACCTTCGGTGACTTGTGCGCTATTTGTGAATTCGTAGACCACATAGCAGTGTCGGGTGCCGCGCCACGAGTCGCAGCCGAGGTCTACAATCTGCGCCTCGGTGATCACGCCAGATTGACTGAGCTGTGTAGCAAGCCACTCGTTGTAGAAGGCAGAGGCCAGAAACGCTAGGATAAACAGCGGCGGGATCGCTAGCAGAACCAGCGTAAAATTTGAATCATTGGCAGGCATAAACGCTATCGTTTCTCACTGACTATTGTGGCTGTGTGACTACTGATGGTTGTACAAGATCGGTTGGTTGGTGGGCAAGATACCCCGTTCTTGCAATTCGTGACGCAGTTGGGCGGGTGACTCAAATATGATGGAGGGAATACCGAGCGCTTCGGCGGCTTTCGTGTTGCGCGGCAGGTCGTCAATGAACAGCGCTTCGTCAGGGGCAATGCCGAGCATGTCCAGTGTCAGTTGGTAGATCTCCGGTTCGGGCTTGGCTAGCCCGACTTTGGCGGAGCTAACCACCGCATTGAAAATATCAACGAGGCCAAATGTTTCCACAAGCCACGTTTCCATCTCAACTTCGTAGGTGTTGCTCAGGATGGCAAGGCGGTAGTGCGGCTTTAGCTCACGCAGCAAGGCTTCCATTGATGGATGGATCTGCACACGACCCTCGAACAATCGCGCCACAAAATCGGCTTGTGCTGCCGGATCGGTCATGCCGAGGGGTGTCAGCGTCCGATCCCAGAATTCAGGATAGCTGATGCGCCCCTTCTTGACTTCTTGCCAAGGCGCACCCTGATAGAACACATCCCACATTTTCTTGCCACTCAGGTTAAACTGCGCTGCCAGTGCATCGCGCCGTGTATTCCACGCTTCGAGTTCCTCGTAAAAGTCGAGAACGTTGCCAAAATCAAAGATAATCGCCTGCGTTGTCATCTCTATTTCGTCCCTATCCATCACCTAAACTTCGAGTGCTTTACGGCTTCAAGAGTCTACCTAATTCAGAGGCCAGATCCATATCTGCATGAAAATGGATGGCTGTCATACCGCAAGCACGTGCCCCTTCGACATTGGCGAGATTATCGTCGATAAAAATACATTCCGCCGAGATTACCCCAAGCGCCAGTACAATCGTCTCATACGGACGTGGGTCAGGCTTCATTACACCGATTGCCGCCGAGATTACCACCGCATCGAAGGCATCATAGATACCGAGATCGACCCGGAGTTTTTGTTCCAGTGTCAGTGCATCGTTGCTAAGTAGTCCAATTTTATAACCAACATTCCGCAGCTTGCCAATCAATTCTACCAACTTGAGGTCAAGATGATCGTCGCGAAAGTAATCCGAGCGCAGCACCGTGAGATCCTCATCGGAGATCCTTAGACGGCGGGCTGTTCCCTGCCAATATTCATCGGCGGAGATCAAGCCTTGCTGCGCGTTGAGCCATAATTGGCTGCCATGCACCAGACGCTCCAGATCGCCGGGAGCAAGTGATAGCCGTTGTTCCCAATCACGGCGACCGACTGGATCGGCGGTACGCATGAGCACACCGCCAAAATCAAAAATGATCGCTTTGAACTTTGTTGAAAGGTGGGTTGAGGGTTGAATTTCTGATAAATCGCTTTCAGTCCGCTTCAGCTTGCTCGACATCACGCTTCATCAAGCCTGTATCGCCCAACAGATAGACACGCATTCGCAGTTCTCCCAAGCGCAGTTCGTTGCCGCTTTTAAGGGGATACGGTGTATTGGGTTCCAATGGCTTTGCGTTGATAAACGTTCCATTGCTGCTGTCTAGATCTTCCACCAGAAACTTTTTGCCATCGCGCTTGATTCGGGCGTGAATGCGGGATACACCTCTATCGAAAGCGCCATATGAGTCAAGGTCTACATGGCTTCGACTCTGACTACCTGACACATGGCGACCTAATGTAAGCTGTGGCTGAACCACTGCGCCAATCGGTTCGCGTTGATCATCGACGAAGATAACAATAGTATCTTCGCGGGGTGCGGCTGCAATATCATCCAGCGAAGCTGTCCCCCGTAACTGCTTGGTTTGCATTGAAGGATTTTCCGATTCGTTTTTGTGGATCACTGCTGCAACAACCCGCACCAATTCCTTGATGTTGACGGGTTTGGTCATAAACACATCGACTCCATTATCCATCGACGATTTGACCATTGACGGGTCTACCGATGCACTGACCACCACAATCGGAATAACTGGCCCGTCGGTGTCGCGCCGGATGTAACGGCACAGCTCAAGCCCATGCACACTCGGCAGCATCAGATCCAAGATAATCAACGCGGGAGTCGCTTGACCTAACGCGCGCATGGCTCCCACCACATCGCGGGTGATCTGCACACTGAAGCCACCGCCTTCAAGCGCTATTTTATAAAGTTGCGTAATTCCTGCATCATCTTCAACAATGAGTACGCGCTGCCCATGTCCTCTCATCGGCACATTACGCAAGTTGAATTCCACCCGCTGTGCAGCAATCGAACTCTGTCCCAAGTCAGTGTTCAGGTGGACAGTCATCCCCAAATAGCCTAGATGTAAAACGTCACCTTCGGACAGGTGATAACCGACATTGGGCTGCAACCGAATGTCGTTGAGAACGGTTCCATTAGCGCTGCCCATATCGTAAAGGTAAAGTTGCGGTCCCTGCCAACGGACAGCGGCGTGTTTGCGCGACACACCTTTTTCTTCGGCATCGTATGCCGATAGATCGAAGCCCTCAAAAACCATCTGGTTAGTATCGTTGCGACCCAAGTACAACTGCTGATCAACCTTCAGTCGAACTGGATCTTCAAAGTTTTCAATTCTAAACTCAATTGCCCAGTCGGTATCACTGGTAGGGAAAATTGTCATTTTTCAAGTTTCTCCTGATAGTTAAGTATAGTCCTTACGGACAGTTTCACCTAACAAAGTTTCCATAAACTAAAGGTCGCAGTATTATGCTACACCATACAATAGAATGAAAAATTTAGAAAGTTGCGCGACAATAAATTTTTGCGTGCTACAGCAATCGATTTTAGTTTCAGAATGCAGTTAAGATAGTGGCATTCGTCAGGAAAGCAGAAAGACCTTGTCATGAAAACTCATCAAGAAGTTTCTAGCGTTAAAAGTGAAATCGACTCTATAACTGCCGCTTTTTTTAATGCAGTTTCATTCAAAGAAGGCGAGAAACCCGCTTATAAAATTCTGTACGAGCTATTTATCGACAGCGGGCAGCTTATTAAAACCAGTTCAACCTTGCCCGAAATATGCACCGTTAGCCAATTTATCGATCCGCGTCAGAGAACGGTTGATTCAGGCGAGTTGACCTGCTTCAAAGAAGCCGAAACCGCCGAGATTACGGAATTTTTCGGAAATGTCGCCCATCGGTTTAGTACCTATGAAAAACATGGGATCAGCAATGGATCGGAATTTGAAGGCCGAGGCATCATCTCGATTCAGTTCATCAAGACCGAAGTTGGCTGGAGAATGAGTTCGATGGCGTGGGACGATGAACGACAGGGGCTGACCATTCCTGAGCGCTACCAGTAAGCGATGGCGTTATATAGTGGCATTCGTCAGGCACGCGGACTAGACTTAGAGGCAGCAGACTGCCAACATAGGCTTGTATCCGACTTTTTGTCCCTTTTTGCACCCGAAAGGCGAGACGATGCCCGTTAAGCAATATCGTTGTGTGGTTAGTTCATTGGCTATCCGTACCCAACCGCAACTTGGCGACTCGTTCAAAACGCCGCAGCAGATCAAAATGGGTGATGTGATCACCCTGAACGATGATTCGCGGACTGAAGCGGCAGGTTATATCTGGCTTAAGCATGACCGGGGCTGGTCTGCCGAACGTTCATCCGACGGCAAAACTATCTTTTTGCTGGATGCTAGCCTAAAGCCCAAGGATCGGATGTGGGGTCTCAACATCGATCCCTATAACCCAGCAGGCAATCCACCCGCTGCCCGACTAACGGGGTTGGGATGGGTGCGCTTCGTCTTTCATATTGCCAGCAAGCGGCAAACGCCAGAGCAAGCCTTTGCCTACTATGATCCGATCATTCAGGCGCATGTCAAAGCTGGCACGAAAGTCCTGCTGGTCCTGATCCATGATACCTATCTCGGCAACGCACCTTGGAACAATGGTGGCTGGGATACCTATACGTCCGGTTATGCCGATTGCGCTACCAGAATTGCACAGCATTATCGAGGACAGGTTACCGCCTACGAGATTTGGAATGAGGGCGATCTGCCGCCGCAAGCGCAGTCAGTCCCAACTTCCGTCTATATTCCGCCGCAAAATTATGGCCCGCTGCTGTTAGCCGCGACTCGTGCCATTAAGCAAGCTGATCCTGCCGCCAAAGTGATTTCCGGCGGTCTGGTTTCTGGCGACCCGGCGGGGTACATGAGCCGAGTCCGCGACAGCTTGGGCGGCGTATTACCAATGGACGCTATCGGGCTGCATCCCTACGGCAAAACGCTCCCTGATGCACCTGTGTTTACTGGCTGGTCACAAGGGTTGTTGACTGTCTTTCTAGCCAAAATGACCGATGCTTTCCCCGGTGTCCCGATCTGGATCACTGAATACGGTGTGCCACGGGTAGACGTAAATAATGCATCCTTTTGGCCTCCCATCGCTACCTATATGCTTAAAACATTCCAGTTGATGCGAAGTACTTACTTTTTCAATGTCCCTGTAGTAATCTGGTTTGCTTGGGCGGACTCAATGGATAATGCCGGGATAGTCAAGGATAACCAGAACCCCAAAGGCGTGCTGTTTGACACGTTTTTTCAGAATGTCCGCGCTGACCAACCTGCTTACACACGGACGATAGATGCTCCTTACGACGGCAAAGTCATGTTGGGGCATGTGGCAGGTCAATTTGTCGCGGAGGCAAGCATCGGAGAGCTAGCGCAGCGTATCTTCCTTTCGGCAGGCAATGTCGGGGCGCTGTTGGTCAAAACCAGCGCAGGGACAAGCTGGGAAGGGCAAACCGATAGCAAAGTGGCAATGGCGATCAGTAGTTCAGCAGATGTGCAGCGGTGGGCCTCAGAACTAACTAAATATCACCTTGATTTCCACGCATGGCATGATGTGTCGGGTCAGAATATTGCCGCCGAAACTGCGCTCATTGTTCAGATCGCCATGTCGCCCGGTGTCGGTTCCCTTGTCCTCGATCTCGACCCAACACGATTAACTCTGAAAACGGGCGCGGATATTCGCAATTTCATGATCGGCTTGAAACGGGCACTACCCGCCACCTATCATATTGGCGTAACCTTTGACAGCCGTCCCGAAACTTTTGGCACAGTCAACCTGCCAGAGTGGTTTCCGTTTATCAATAGCTGGCATCCGAAGATATTCCATTGGCTGTTTGGCAACACCCTGCAAGGGCCACAGCCGTTTATCGCCGCGACCTTTAATGCGCTCAAAGCCTATCCCAAGCCAATTGTCCCGATGCTGCAAGCCGAAGCCAGTGCGGGTAAACCTGTTCCACCTGATCAGATCAAGCAAGCTGCCAAGATCGTGCTGGAAAGCTACAACACGCCAGCGGTCACTTTCTGGCGAACCGGCGCGATTGGCCCCGCCGAGTTCGGGGCAATCCAAACAGTATATGTGCCATACACGGCAGGGTTCACGCCGACCAATCCACCGGATGTGCTGGTCGTGCAGATCAATACGCCACTGCGAATTCGTGCTAGTGCATCAATCACGGCCTCTGTTGTTGGGACACTGCAACCCGGCGAACAGATCACAGTTCTCGAACGCCGTGTGATCGGGACGACGGCGTGGGTACGGCATAGTCGCGGCTGGACGGTAGCCCGTGATGGGCAAACGGGTGAAGTTTACCTTGCCTGATCCCAGCATCATTAGACAAGATTCGTAAGAAATGCGTAGTACATCGCGATCAAAATAAAGAAGATGGACATTTGAGAAATTAACGTTTAGAATCTAGAGACATAAGTAGGGAGAGAAAATAACGTGTCATTAGACCGTTTTGGGCGGAATATTCGCTACCTGCGTGTGTCACTGACCGACAAATGCAATCTGCGCTGTGTGTATTGCATGGCGGAGGATATGGTTTTTCGGCCTAACGCCGACCTGATGCAGGATGACGAACTGCTTACACTGGTCAGGCTGTTTACAGAACTGGGCTTTAATAAGTTCAGGCTGACAGGTGGCGAACCCACGATTCGGCCTAACCTTGTCGAGATAGTGCGCGAGATGCACGCTATGCCCGGTGTTGACTCGCTCTCGATGACCACTAATGGCATCTTGCTCAATAAACTGGCGCAACCATTGGCAGAGGCCGGACTCCAGCGCGTCAACATCAGCGTCGATACCCTCGATCCGACCCGCTTCAAGCAGATCACACGTTGGGGTAAATTCGAGGATGTCTGGGACGGTATCCTTGCCGCTGAGGCTGCCGGACTAACCCCGATCAAGCTCAATGCAGTCGTAGCACGCGGCTTCAACGATCAGGATGTTGCCGATCTCGCCCGCTTAACGCTGGATCATCCGTGGCATGTCCGCTATATCGAAATGATGCCATTTGGCGACGTGGCTGGCTTTGCTCAACAGCAAGTCGTCACGGATGCTGAGATTCGCGCCAGAATCGAACAAGACTTCGGCCCGTTGGAACTATTGGACGACGGCAAACTAGATGGCGAAGCACGCTTGTATCGTATTCCGGGCGCTCAGGGTACGATTGGGTTGATCAGCAGCGTGACGCACCCCTTCTGTGCAAGCTGCACTCGCGCCCGTCTAACCGCCGATGGCGTGCTGCGTTTGTGTTTGCTGCGCGACAAAGAAGTCAACTTGCTCAAGCCGCTGCGTGAAGGCGCAACTTCTGACGACCTCAAGCAGATTATCCGAGGGGGCGTTTGGAATAAGCCATGGGGACATGGCCTTGCTGAGGATATTATCCCCCTACAGCGGGTCATGAGCCAGATCGGCGGCTGAACGGTTTTCTCGGAAAAATGGTACAAGAATTGGCTCAATAGGCGTTTCAAGGAGTTAAGAGTAAAGCGAGCAAAGAATCCAATAACGCAACATCTTTCGCTCCTGCGGTTTATACTACCCCATTTTCAGCTCCTTGATTCCCTCATTGAGCCATGAACTAATGGTCCCCATCCGGCTGTATAAGCAATCTGTTTGCCGTTTGGCGTGGGGGTGCCGCCGCGACTAACAGGCATGGTGGTAACCATGGAGTTTGCGAGATACCTAGCCGAAACTGGGACGACCTTTGCGTTTTTCTTTAGGGGTGCCTTGCATACTTATGCCCATATTCTACGAAGCTATTGAGAATTGACGATGGTTGGCGATTTCATGGTATCCAGACGGGTTGAAAATTATTCCCACCACTGGTGATTTTGTGTTCATTGGAGCCGTCGGTGTTAATGACATAGATCTCATATTCACCGTTGCGAAGTGAATAATAGGCAATATGTCTGCCATCAGGCGACCATGTAGGCATATAGTTCTGACCCGTTGTAGTGAGTTTTATAGGACTAGATCCGTCGGCTCGCATGCCAAGTACCATCGGTACTTCCCATACTTGATACATACGCAATCGATTGACCATCGGGCGACCACGCAGGCCACCCCTCACCACCAAATGTTGTAAGTTGTACTTGATTGGAGCCATCCGCATCCATTATATAAACAGTGCTTTTTAAATCTCTTGCCGCCTGAAAAATGATATGATTCCCATCTGGTGACCAAGATGGATATGCACCGTTGGCTAACCTTACTTCTCTGTGAGAGCCGTTAGTATCGGTATCCATTACGTATATCATAGAGGTCGAGTCATCGTCACCTATTTGAAAAGCTAGTTGTTTGCTATTGGGAGACCATGAAAAATATAGATCAGGAGAATACCAAGAATTGGAATTATACGTTCCATCGGCATTAACGATATAAAGCCGTGATCTCGGTGAATATCCTACCGTATACGCAATGCGTGTTCTGTCAGGCGACCACTTGGGAGTATTAGTAGAAAAAATTGTCCCACCGATATTTCCCATTGGGTGCAGATTAGAACCATCTGCATTCACAATATAGGCTTCTATGGGGTCATTTCTTTGGGACATAAATAGTATTTTGCCAGCCAATGTGCTGTTGACAGCTATAGGTGAAGGTGCAAGCGTAGATTGTTTTTCACTGGTTGGTTCTGCAAATGTAGGGGTAGTTATAATAGCGACTCGTGTTGCCTGAACCGGTTGCGGCACATTTCGAATACCCCAAATGATCAGGGCAAGGCTGGCTGCCGCGATTAATAGGCACAGTGTTAGGCATGAAGTTTGCAGTGCTCGTATCCCAAAGCTGGGACGACCTTTCCGCTTTTCCTTCTGCTTACGTGACATCATCGACTCCGTTTACCGCTTAAGCTAACCTTCGCGCAGGGATTATTCGATTATAAGTCGCGAGTGAGTTGTCATGGTGCGGCGGCGTGCAATCAGCGGGTAAGCGTGGTGCTTGCGTTGGGAAATGGTTAAGGTTTTACAAGGGTTTTCAGCTTTGCAATCCCTCCTCGGCTGTGGCAAAATGCAATCCTTGCGAAAAATGGGGGGGGGAGCATGAAACATCATCGGGGACGAGTCGAAGTGATCTGCGGCAGTATGTTCAGTGGCAAAACCGAGGAATTGATCCGTCGGGTGCGTCGAGCGCAGATCGCTAAACAATCGGCTCAGGTTTTTAAGCCAATTATCGATACCCGCTATGCGATTGAACGAGTCACATCGCATAACGGACAGGATCTTATCGCGCAGCCTTGTGCTAGCAGCATTGATCTGGCGGGCTGTGTTGCCGAGAACACGACTGTCATTGCCATCGACGAAACGCAATTTTTTGATCCAGCGCTGGTCGAAGTCGTAGAGGCGATGGCAGGGCGTGGAATCCGCGTGATTCTGGCGGGACTAGATCTCGATTTTCGCGGTGAGCCATTTGGCCCGCTGCCGCTGTTGATGTGTTTGGCGGAGGATGTCACTAAGCTGCACGCGATTTGTACAGTCTGTGGTGAAGATGCCAGCCGGACACAGCGCCTTGTGAATGGCGAGGCCGCCCGTTATCATGATCCAATTATTATGGTAGGCGCAGCCGAAAGTTACGAAGCCCGCTGCCGCGAACATCATCAGGTTCCGCGCTGAACAATGGCTAGCTTTAACGAGCAGGTCTACGCGCTAGTTCGGCTTATCCCGCCGGGTAAAGTGCTGACCTATGGGCGCGTGGCGGCATTTCTGGACGTTCCAATGGGCGCACGGGCAGTCGGCTGGGCGTTACACGCGCTGCCTGCCGAAAGCGATGTTCCTTGGCATCGTGTGATCAATGCACAGCGCCAGATCAGCACGCGGCTTGAAGGCTACGCCATGCAGCGCCAACGAGCGCAGCTTGAAGCCGAAGGGATCACGTTTGATGACACGGATCATGTGCCTGCCGACGCAATGTGGACTCCGACTCTATGGGAGATCCATGAAAAGATCGGCAGCGACACAATCCAGCGATAGAATAGGCAGGTGATTTAAGTGGCATTTGTCACAAAATGCGGGATAGATCCGCAACTCTGCTGCAACTAAGTGTTGATTCATCACGTAATCACACTATGCACGATCATAGTGTACGCAGCAATAAGGCAAGTTCCGTCTGCTGGATTCTTTTGAGGAGAGTAAATCTTATGAGCGTAACGACGGTAAATTCGCCTGTGTCTCAAACTCAATCTCAGGTTGCGAAACGAGTTCAGCCAGAGGGTTTATGGCTACGTAACCGGAACTGGGATACGTTGTTCATGACGTTGAGTGTTTTTCTCGTACCCATGCCCTATTTATTTTATTTGCTCGGAATGCAGTTGGGCTTCAACAGCGACCTATCGCGGAACTTCGTCAATATCACAGTGGCATTGTTGGTTGGTGGCCCGCACATGTATGCGACCTTTATGCGGACTGCCCTTGATGAGAAGTTTGTCAAACGCTATCCGATGCTCATCCGTTCCTCGGTGATTATCCCGATTGTAGTAGTATCGCTGGCCTTCCTGAACTTGACACTGCTGCTCACCGTTTTCTTCACTTGGGCAGCGATCCATGTGCTGCATCAGGTGACTTATGTGGTTGAACTGTACAACCATCGCGAAGGCACCAAGAAGGGCAAATCGGCGACTACGCCGTGGGCGCGTGCCATAGACTACGCATTGATCCTGACGTGCCTGTTCCCGGTATCTGCTTATAAGATTAGTCAGGGAAGTTTTATCATTGGCACCAATGACCTTGCCCGTGTGATCCCCGGCTTCTTCCAGCAAAAGTGGTTATTTATCGCTATGACTGCTGTCTTCACCATCGCCTTGGTCGCCTTTATCATCAAGACGTATCGCGAATGGAAGGGCGGTTATATCAACTGGCCCAAGACAGTCTTTATCACGATCACGGTTGCAGTTGCCTGCACCATGCCCGCGCTAGATAACCTCGACACGGCCTTTCAGGGTTTGAATACATGGCACTCATTCCAGTATCTTGCACTGACCTTCTATATCATTCGGTTGCGCCAGCAGATCGGCGATATGCACTCGACCTCACCCGTAGTCAATCGTTTTGCCACACGGGCAAATTCGCTCAAGCTGTATCTATTCAGCTTTAGCATGATCGCCGGATCAGCAGTACTCGGTATCGCAGTCTATATCACCGTCGGTATCGTAGACCCGACCCGAAAAATCCAGGAAGAACGGTTCGTGTTCATTTCGTGGAGGGTTGTTAATGGCGATGATCTTCGGAAGTTTGACTATGACTCTCTGTCCGTTGTTATTTCTACGAACCACTCCATCTCGGTCGAGGTCGATAATATGGGACCCATATCGACA
>JBDTVG010000019.1:0-30535 GCA_040007395.1 Chloroflexota bacterium | reverse complement strand
GTTGCTGATTCTCCTCGCGGCTGAGGTCGTCCTGCTCGATGCGGGTGCGATCGTCCAGCAGGCGGGTAGCGATGCGCCGCGCGAGGGTCGATTTGCCAATTCCGCCCGGCCCAACCAAAGTCAATAAACGACAAGCTGGATCATCCAACAGCGTGCCGATCCCATCGATTTCCTGTGACCGACCAATAAAGGAGGTTGGTGCGAGTGCTAAATTGTGCATTCTCGTGCTCCTAATATCGTCACCTACTGCTTAACTCTATTATACGACAATACGAGACATTAGTTCTAGGCAATCTTCGGTACATCGTAGGCCGATTAAAAATTTAGAGTGTACTTTGATGATAATGACAGGTTATTGGAATATGATGTTAAGGTACTTTATACAGAACTTTGATGCAAAATTAGGCAATAGGACAATACCATCAGATGATGCACTTCACCCAAGAGACTAAGATTTTCCAACTCCCAAAAGCCCATCTAGTGAAAGTGATTTTCGCAGGTAACGCTTTCTAGACAGACCGATCTACATTCGGGGCAACGTGGGGTTATGTCTATTAGGAGAATCCATCCTCACGAAAACTCAACTTGAATCATTGCGGTGTGCTTCTCTGAATTCGACATCACTTTTTACTGTATTTTCCCATTCAAGCCAAGCTTTATAAAGTTTAGCGTAAGCGTCTCTCACATTTGTTGCTTCTAGCTCTTTTCCCCCACGGACAATTATGCGGTTTTCCTTTCCATTTGTACAAACTGTTTTGTTTTCAAATGCAGCATCAAGTTCGCCAATTGTATCTTCTAGTCGATGACAGAGCTTTGTTAATGTATGTAATCGGCGAAAGCTTGAAGTAAATTGAAGAAGGCCAATGAAAGAATAGGTATTGATGTCCTCAATGACTGGCCTAATATATTTGTTAAACTTATCCCATCTGTCCTTCGATTTGTTCTTTGCCATTTCTTCTTCGCAATGTGTCATTTCCTTTGGTTCACACTCTTCACCATTATCAACTAGTGCAGGCCACGGACCATTTTCGTTGAAGCCATCCTTAAAACTCTGGTGTAAATCGTCGATTATGATGCCTAGTGAATATCTGTACTTATCTCGCAACGGCGATGTATGCGAATGGGTGATCGTAAGCGCTTCGGTTGCTTCACCCACCTTTTTTATACGATACCCGGCTGTAGAACTGCTAAATTGCCAAGCTATTAGAAGCAGCGCAGCAATAGTGCTTGCTATGATTCCTAAACACATGGGCAAAAGGGTTGATTGAATAAAAATATCCATGTTTTGTACCTCAATCACATGAAGAAATTTAAGACCAAGCCGCAAGAACTTAATTTCTCGCAAGCCACCATTTTAATCCAAGTCACTCTGTTTTCCCGATACACCCCGCTAATCCTGACGACTCTGCGCTATAATCCCTCGCAAAAATACCTCCGTTTCAAACGATAAGGCGATCAAGATATGGCGAGTGCTTCATTTCAAGACGTGATCATGACCCTGCACGACTTCTGGGCGAAGCAGGGCTGTTTGCTATGGCAACCGTATAATATTCAGGTTGGTGCGGGTACAGGCAACCCGGCAACTTTGTTACGTGTGCTTGGCCCAGAACCGTGGCGCGTCGCTTATGTCGAGCCGAGTGTGCGCCCCGACGATGGGCGTTATGGCGAAAACCCGAATCGGATGCAGCTTTACTATCAATATCAGGTGATCCTCAAGCCCGATCCCGGCAACCCACAGGAACTCTATCTGCAAAGCCTCGAAGCGATTGGCATCGATCTGCGCCGCCACGATGTGCGCTTTGTCGAGGATAACTGGAAAAGTCCAGCGCTTGGTGCGTGGGGTCTGGGCTGGGAAGTCTGGCTAGACGGTCAGGAGATCACGCAGTTTACGTACTTCCAGCAAGCAGGCGGACTCAAGCTCGATCCGGTAAGCGTCGAGATTACCTACGGTCTGGAACGGATTGTACTGGCCTTGCAAGAAAAGAATGCCGCATGGGACATCCAGTGGACAGATGATATTCAATATCGTGACATTTTCTTGCAGAGCGAGATCGAGCATTGCAAGTATTACTTCGATGTGGCAGATGTAGACGCGCTCAAGCAAGTCTACGACACCTACGAACGGGAGAGTCAACGAGCGTTGGCGGCGGGCTTAGTCGTGCCATCGTACGATTACGTGCTCAAGTGCAGCCATCTGTTTAATGTGTTAGATACACGCGGCGCAATTGGTGTCACGGAACGCGCCGGCTTTTTCCGACGCATGGCGGCTATGACACGCAATGTGGCGAAAGCCTATCTTGAACAACGCACGCAGCTTGAATTCCCGTTGACAAATAACGGTAAATCGTGGCCTGCAATCGCTCCCGCCGCGCCCGATGCCGTACAGGGTAGCCAGTCTGACCAACCCGCCGACCTGCTGCTTGAAATTGGCGTGGAAGAACTGCCCGCCAGCGATCTGGACGACGCGATTAATCAATTACGCGGTGTTGTGGGCAAGCTGCTGGAAGAACTGCGCCTATCGCATGAGGGCTGGGGAGTCAGTGGTACGCCGCGCCGATTGGTAATCATGGTCAATAGGGTTACGCCGCGCCAAACCGATGAAGAAAAGCTCATCAAGGGGCCGCCAGCCAACAAAGCGTATGATGCCAGCGGCAAGCCAACTGCCGTTGCTGAGGGGTTCGCCAAGAAACAGGGTATCGCCGTCAGCGATCTCAAACCTTCGGAAGGCGATAACGGCTTGTACGTAACCGCACTCGTTAAATCGGTGGGACGACCTGCGATTGAGGTACTCGCGGAAGCGCTGCCAAACTTGATCGCGGGGATTAAGTTTGGCGAAACGATGCGTTGGAACGCTACCGGGATCTATTTCTCACGGCCTATCCGCTGGATTGTCGCCCTGTTTGGCGATAGGGTGATCCCGTTTGAATATGCGGGTGTGACCAGTGGACGCACTTCGCATGGCATCCGCGCTACAGGTTCGCCAGCGATCTCGATCTCGGATATGGTTGGCTATGAGTTGGCAATCCCCGATCATGGCATCGTGATTAGTCAGGTGCAGCGCCGCAAGATCATTTGGGAGGGCGCACAGAAGCTGGCAGCGGAAGTCGGCGGAACGTTGCAAGATGATCCTGAACTGCTGTATGAAGTCGCCAATCTTGTCGAACAACCAACCCCACTGCGTGGCACCTTCGATCCACGCTTCTTGGGCTTGCCCCGCGACGTGCTGATCACGGTTATGCGGAAGAAGCAGCGCTACTTCCCGGTAGAAGGACCTGACGGTAAACTATTGCCGTACTTCATCGCGGTGCGAAACGGTGACGAGGAACATCTCGATGAGGTAATTCGCGGCAACGAGCATGTCATCACAGCGCGATTCTCCGACGCAGACTTTTTCTTCCGCGATGACCGTCAGCATCGGCTGGCGGATCGCACGGATCGGCTCAAGACAATGACCTTTCAAGAAAAACTCGGTTCGCTCTATGACAAAAATCAGCGGCTTGTCAGCTATGTTGAGCCGTTAGGCAAATTGCTTGGCCTCAGCGCCGACGATCATCACACTGCCAGCCAAGCTGCCGCCATCGCCAAAGCGGATCAGGCAACACGCATGGTCGTTGAGATGACTTCGCTCGAAGGGATCATGGGTCGTGAATATGCACTCTTGGAAGGCCAGCCCGACCCAATCGCCAACGCGATTCTGGAGCATTATCGCCCGCACGATAAGCTCAGTCCGGCGGGGTTGCTGCTCGCTCTCGCGGATCGGTTGGATAGTCTGGTCGGGTTGTTCGCAGTAGGGCTTGCGCCAACCGCCTCGGCTGATCCATTCGCGTTACGCCGTGCTGCGTTAGGAGTGGTACAAATCCTGCTGGACAATGAGATCGACCTTGATCTGCGTCAAGCGATTAAGATCATTGCGGCGGGTCAACCTATCGCGGTCAGTGAGCAAGTACAGACAGATGTGCTCACCTTTATCGCTGGACGGCTGCGTGTGCTGCTGCTTGAAGATAGCAAAGTGGCGGCCTTTGATGTGGTTGATGCCGTATTGGCGGAACAGGCGCATAACCCCTGTCGAGCGCTGGTCGGTGTGCGCGAATTGGCGACATGGGTACGTCGCCCTGACTGGAGCACTATTCTCGACTCATTCGCCCGCTGTGTACGGATTACTCGCGACAAGCCCGCTTACAATCTCAAACCGGATACGCTCACACCCGCCGAAGCGATGACCCTGTATCATGCTACCAAACAGGCACACGATCAGCTTTCGGCACAGGCCAACGTAGATGCGTTCCTGACAGCGTTTGTACCGCTTGTCCCGACAATCACGACCTTTTTCGATAAGGTCATGGTCATGGATGAAGATACTGCCGTGCGCGAGAATCGACTGGCACTGCTGCAATATATTGCAGGCTTAGCGAAGGGGCGCGCCGACCTGAGTCGCTTGAGTGGATTTTAAGAGAGAAGAAAAGTCAAAACGTTTGTAAATCCCCTCTCCACTGCGTAGAGAGGGGATTTAGGGGTGAGGATAATGATCTTGCCTTTACGGCCTGATCAACCTTAGCAAATGATTCAGACGTGGCAAATCGTAGCTCAAAAGTTGAGCTAATCGCCGCCCAGCCCCGATCAGAAAATCACGTTGTTCGCGCATGGGACGTGCGCTGGCAGCGTGTTTTAGAGTCGCGGCGAGTAGTTCTTCGGCGGGGACTTCGGATGTATTCAAGACAAGGCGAAAAAAATCGAATTTCTGCGTAAAGTCGTAAATACAGTCATCGTCGCAAATATACACAGGGTCAAGGCTCATCGGTGGGCGTGGCGGCAAATTATGAAACGACTCCCCTTGAATCCGATAGCCAATGTTGACTACGCTGATTTCGACGGGAACCATACGGTTCTCGCGCTGGTCGCGCAGTGTGGTTACGCCAATCTGGTTCGCCATAATCAATTGGCGCACTAGTGGATCATCATCAATGTGGATAGCGTAGATCAGACCGATCACATCGATAGGGGGTTCGCCCGAACCGTTGATGTGTGTAGTTTGGACGAATGCGCCAAATGAGGGGGTTTCCAATTCGTGGCTGCGAGTCCCACACGCATACCCAGTGGTACTGGATCGTAGCACTCTCCCAACAAGTTTTTCTTCCATAATTCCCGATACTTCGTATTCTTTGGTAGATCAAACAGCACAAAACTACCAAACGCACCGGACGGTATATGCCAACCCAAATTATATAGTGCTATTCTAGCATAAGATTGGATTAGTACGATTTTTGCATAGTAACTAGGGTGCATTTGCTTTTGGGCAGTAGGATTTTGCTCCTGTACCAAACCACGCAGGGAGAGATCTGCGGAACTTAACCGTTAAGGATTTTTTTAGCGAAAAAATAGTACAGTGCAAGAAGTCGTTCAAGCATTGATAGTTAGGTTGGCTTATCCATGCTTTGGTTGGGGCGTTTTTTGGGTGACGGCAGCATCCTTCAACCGATCTTATAAGATTATTTTTTAGGAGCAATAAATGTCTGATCATCCGCTAGCGGATTCTGTAGAAGATCCTAACGCGCCCATTATTCCACATGCTGAGCCAGCCGAAGGCACGGCAACGCTTGAATTGGCAGCGGAACACGAATCGAATCCCATCAAACGCTTCTTGAAAGTACTCGGCCCCGGCCTCATCACGGGAGCTTCAGACGATGATCCATCGGGAATTGGCACCTATTCGGTAGCGGGTGCATCCTTGGGATTCTCCACGCTCTGGATTGCGTTGTGGACTTTGCCGCTGATGATTTCCGTGCAGTATATCTCTGCCAAGATCGGACTTGTGACGGGACGGGGATTGGCAGGTGTGCTTCGACGGCACTATTCACGCAAGTTACTGTATCCGGTTGTTTTCGGGCTTACCATTGCCAATATGATCAATGCTGGGGTCGATATTGGGGCGATTGCCGCAGCAATAAACCTGATTGTCCCGATTCCCATTACAGTGATGATTATCCCGATTGCGCTGGCGATCCTTGCCCTGCAAATCTGGGGATCGTACCGCCTCATCGCCAATGTTTTCAAATGGCTCACACTAGCATTGCTGGCCTATGTCGGGGCAGCTTTGTTTGCCAAACCCGACTGGGGTGAAGTCCTCAAGAATACCTTCATCCCGACTCTGACCTTTGATAAAACGTTTCTGGCAACTGTGGTAGCCATTCTGGGGACGACGATCTCTCCCTACCTTTTTTTCTGGCAAGCTAGTGAAGAAGTTGAAGAGGAGATCAGCATGGGTCGGCGCACGCTGCGGCAGCGCAAAGGAGCCACCAACAACGAGCTAAAATTTATGTCGTGGGATGTCAATGTCGGGATGATCGCCTCTAATGTTGTGATGTACTTTATCATTCTGGCGACAGCAGCGACTCTCTTTAAAGCCGGCAAAACCAACATTCAATCGGCTACAGAAGCCGCTGAAGCATTACGTCCTATCGCCGGGGATATGGCTCGCTTTCTGCTAGCGTTGGGATTGGCAGGTGCTGGCATTCTCGCTGTGCCTATTCTAACTGGCTCGGCTGCCTATGCCGTTTCAGAGGCATTCGGCTGGAAGTATGGCCTCGACCAGAAACCGAGTCGCGCTAAACAGTTTTATGCCGTGATTGCAGGCTCGACGTTGATCGGGATGTTGATTAACTTTATAGGCATTAACCCTATTCAAGCATTATTCTGGACATCGGTGATTAACGGCTTTCTGGCTCCGCCTGTCCTCGTCATTTTGATGCTGATCTCAAATAACAAAAAGGTGATGGGGCAACGTGTTAACAACCGATGGATGAATATACTTGGCTGGACAACCACTGGAATTATGTTTCTGGCGGCAGTTGCTTTTGTGTTGACCAGTCTACAGTCGTGAAGCTGACCGCATAAAATTTCAGAAAAAT
This sequence comes from Chloroflexota bacterium, assembly GCA_040007395.1. GTDB lineage: Bacteria > Chloroflexota > Anaerolineae > Aggregatilineales > UBA2796 > DATGFK01. The sequence continues at coordinate 23,630 of JBDTVG010000019.1, read as the reverse complement.
AAAGGCTTGAAACCCACAACTCAGGCGACCTAAAAAGGAATAGGATGCTGTTCGGTTCGTTGGCTATCGAAGGATTAGCGGGGCCAATTATTTTTAGTTTAACATGACATCAAAGAACAGGTGGATGAAGGCGTGCAAGGGCTGAGCATCCTTAGTGACCTTCATTCTCAGCATAGCGCCCTGCCAACTATTGAGACAAAAGTTACCCAATTCCTGAGTATCAAGTGCCGAGTCAATTTGACCTTGCTGCTGTGCCTGCTGTAACCCGGTAGTGATACATGAAGCCCATTGATACATGATCGTGTCAATATGTTGACGCATAACTTCACTCAAATCAGCCATTTCCTGACCAAGATTACCGATCAGGCAACCGCGACGAAAGCCGAATGAGGCCAGATAATCCACATTATATTCAAAATAGCAGCGTAGCCGATCAAGGGGTAGCAATGACTGATCATCAAGAAACCGCTGTAGCAAAGAGAAGTTATGCTCGGCAAACCGCGTGAGGAGTTGTAAACCAAGCTCCTCCTTGCTGTTAAAGTAATAGTAGAACGACCCTTTCGGCACTTGGGCAGCAGTGAGAATTTCATTTAGCCCGCTATGATGATAGCCATGCTCAATGATATAGGCCGTTCCCACTTCAAGCAAAAGCTGTTTTGTCGCTTGTTTACTCATAATATCCAAAAATAGACCAGTTGCCTATAAATGTCAAGCCGCATCATAAGGTTGTCGGCAGTGTACAATGCGTTGCCGTTAAATAAAAACTTCCCGCTTGACACTAATGTCAAGCGGGAAACTGATGTTAAATCTTTTGCTGCCGTCAGCCGATTGACTGCATTACGGTACGAAGGTGGGCGCGATTTTCGGTGTCTCGGTGGTAGGAGATGCTGTGGTGATGACAGGTGCCGCCGTGAGAGGTAGCTGTGCCTGAGACGATACCCAGTGTCCCGCCACTGGTTTGTCATTCGGAACCCCGTAGACCATGCTAATGTCCGCATAACCCGTCACTGGTGAATTCTTGAGATAGATTAGCCCATTGGTAGGACGGAATACGCCAATCCCTGACTGTCCATTGCCGTTCCAGTCGCCTGTAAAGGGGCTATCACCAGCAACTCCAAGCGTTGCTACGTAATTTACCGAAGGCGTGCAATTGCAAACCTGATTAGTCAGGAAGAACGTCGCCTTCGAGGGGCGATAAATACCGGGGCTATCGACCCCATTGCCATCCCAGTCGCCTGCTACTGGAACGTCACCGGGTACGCCCAGCACCATCGTCTTGTCGGCGTAGCCACTAGTGAGGCCGTTCTTGAGGAAGATCAGACCAGTACTGGGTTGGAAGACCCCAACACCGTCGGTGCCGTTGCCGTCCCAGTCACCTACCATTGGGATGCCACCGGATGTGCCTAGGGCGAAGTTGTACAGAATAGGCGAGCCGTTCGCGTTTGAGTCTTGCAGAAAGAACAGCGCTTTGCTGGGACGATATACGCCTGCTGTGTCGATCCCGTCGCCATTCCAATCGCCCATGACAGGCAGGTCGGTAGATTCGCCAACGGTTGTTTGAATGTTGGCAGTGCCTGTCGTATTCGAGTTACGTAGGAAGAACGTTTTTAGCGAAGGACGAAATACGCCAACCGTATCGCCTTGTCCAGTGCGTGTACCACTAAACTCATAGGCTCCGATGTCGTAGCCTCTGCCTTGTGGACGTGGCGTAGCGTTGAAATCGGTAGTTATAGCAGCAATCGTTGTACCTGCATCAATAGCGCGGCTCGTTGATTGGAGTAAGAAGATACCCGCAGCAAGGTTGACGAATTGCGGATCGCCGATCAGATTGTGGTCGATAACGGTTCCTGCGCCTTGATTTGTAAAGGCCGATCCAGTGGGCTGATAGATGATATTGTTCCTGAAAGTAACATTTGTCGCATCACTTTCGATGATCACTCCGGCATCGCGGTTCTTGGCAATGGTATTGTTGTAGATAGCAACATTGTTCGCGCCAGAGCCAACCTGAATGCCCGCCTCGTTGGAACCCCAGATCAGATTGTTGTAGACCAGTGCACCAGTACCGGTGTAGACTCCGATACCTTTGCCGCGTAGCCCCAACCGTGCATTGTCATAGAGTCGGTTATTACGGGCGACATTGTAATTGTTCGAGCCGCCGTACATGTGGATGCCCCAGCCTGCATTACGGAAGAACGAACTGTTCTCGACGGTAATGTGGCTGCCTTGAATGTAAATCCCGTGATCGAAGTCGGTGCTACCGTTATCATGTACAGTGACATTATTGAAATCGATGTACTCATCCAGATCGGAAACCAAAATACCCTGCCGAGGGGCATTTTTCACTTCGGTATTGACGATATTGATGTGGTGAACATTGGCTCGTCCGGGATTGCCCTGAAACTTGATACCGTCGATGCTGGAATTGATCGCGTCAATGACGAAACCGTCCACAACAACGTAATGAATGTCGTCCTGAAAGTTGATGACACGCTGCACGCCGCTGTTGGGGCGCAGGATGACCGAGTTTCTAGGCCATGCCAAGAGGGTAACGGGTTGTGCCCACGACGTACCCGCCGGGATTGCGTTTTCAAGTGACTCGGCATAGGTGCCGGGGCCAACAATCAGCGTAGCGCCGGCGTGAAGTTTACTAGATCCATAATTGATTGTGCGGAACGGTTGAGCCGCCGTACCCGGATTTGAGTTGCTGCCCGTAATGGCGACATAATAGACATTGCCACTAGCGCCATTCAGCGGTTGATCCGCCAAACCAGCTAGATTGCCAGCGGTATTACGATTAGTCTGAGTCGATGTGTAGCCAGTGTCCTGTTTACCTTGAGCCGTTATTTGGCCCATTGATATTGCAATGATGACAACTACAATGAAAAGGATACTCTGGCGAGAGCGTGATAGCATTGATATATCTCCAGTCCCGCAAACCATTAATCTGCATAAAGGAATTATTGTTTCGTTCACTTTACGCTTTTCACAAAGATACTTTATTGAGCTACCATAAACAATAGCCCTAAAGTCCTTGCTGTAATGGTATAGGTTAGATGTTAGATTTTTGTTATGCAGTCCCTTTTATAGGCTAGTTATCGACAAAGCAGTCGATATAAACCTAGTCTCTGTCTGTAAAACAGATCGAATTTCCATGAGTCTGCATGAGAAAATGGTACTATTTCTATAATTGTCAAAGTATTGATTTTTCTAACCTGCGCTTTGACCAACGGCGGAAATGTGAATCTACAGACACGAAATCACTGCAAAGGATCATCAAATGCCGACCATTGGCGAAACACTTCAACAGGCAACTGCCCGACTTCAAGGCGTATCCGGCACGCCCCGTCAGGACGCGCAAACAATTTTGGGGCATGTGATGGGGGACAAGCCCCGCGAAGTTTTGATCGCGCACCCTGAGTACCCAGTCAGCGACTCAGAATTGCATGTCTTTGAGAAGTTACTTACCTTGCGTAAGCATGGAATGCCACTGGCCTATATCGTGGGGCAGCGCGCATTTTATGATCGTACCTTCAGAATCAATCCACAGGTGTTGATCCCACGTCCAGAAACCGAGCATGTGGTCGAGGCGGCTCTCGATTGGGTAGGGCGTTTTGGAGCGCGACGCATTATCGATGTAGGGACGGGCAGCGGCGTGATTGCGCTGACATTGGCGGCAAAGCTGCCGAACACAGGAGTGATCGCTGCCGATGTTTCGAGCGCGGCATTATTGGTCGCTGTCGAAAATGTCAACGGCCTGACGAATGTCGTGCTTGTACAATCAGATCTATTGACTCCGTTTCGCGGCCCCTTCGATGTGATCTGTGCGAATTTGCCGTATATCGCGACGGGTGAAATGAATATTCTGGAAGTGGCTCACTTTGAGCCACATATTGCGTTAGATGGGGGCAGCGATGGGTTAGTGCTTATTCGCCGTTTGCTAGAACAAGCTCCAGCGCGGTTAGCGGTTCCCGGCCTACTGCTCATAGAACATGGCGCGGATCAAGGGCTAGCCGTCGAAGCACTAGCGAAAGCAGCCTTTCCGCACGCTGCGGTGAATATCATTAAGGATTATGCGGGATTAGATCGGGTAGTACGGGTTGAACAGATTTAGTTAACGAACAAATTTATCGAATACAGTTCTGGTGAAACATCCAAATAATCTACAAAACTTTATCACATCTGATGATTATGGTAATAGGATGGCCAATGGCTATACACAATTAGTACGCATTTGGACTCTTGCCAATGATCGTCTGAAAAATTGTGCGGATGATGATCTTGATGTCCAGCCAGAGCGACCAATGTTCGACGTACCACACGTCGAACTTGGTGCGTTCCTCTAATGAGGTATCACCCCGCAAGCCGTTAACCTGCGCCCAGCCCGTCATCCCGGCTTTTTCGCGGTGACGTTCCATATAGCGCGGTATCGATCCTCGGAACTTCTGTACAAAGGCGGTTTGTTCAGGGCGCGGCCCAACCAAACTCATTTGGCCTAACAGCACATTGATCAACTGTGTGATTTCGTCCCAGTTGGTTTTACGCATCCAACTGCCCAAGTGGGTAATGCGTGGGTCATTCTCGACAGTCCAGCCGGGGCCGTTGACCTCGGCATCCTGTCGCATGGTGCGAAACTTGATCATTGGGAAGGGTTGCCCATCGAGTCCGCAGCGTTCCTGAGCAAAAAACACTGAGCCTTTCGAGTCCAATTTAATGATTACGGCGGTGAGCAGCATCAGTGGCGAAAGTACGATAAGGCCGATAGTTGAGCCAATAATATCCAAAGATCGCTTTAGTGTGAGTTTCCAACCGCGCAATGCCACATCGCGCACGTTTAGCAGTGGCATCCCGCCAAGCTCGTCTACTGACATCCCGCCCGCCATGTAGGCGAACAGGTCAGGGTAGATCTTGATGTTGACCCGTCCCCGCTGGCACCACGCAATCAACTCTACGAGGTCTTTATGTGGTGCTTCGGGCAGGGCGATAATTACTTCGTCTACACCGTAAGAATCGATCAGGCGCGGCAAGTCTTCGGGGTGTCCGATAACCGATACTCCTTCAACCGCTTGATGATCATCACCATTTACCACACCAACAATGGTATAGCCGAGGGTAGGGTTATAGAGAATTTGGCGAATGATCGATTGCGCGATTGTGCCGCTGCCCACGATAACCACGCGGTCACGAGCCAGCCCTACCACACGCGCCTTGATCGCGATCTGCCGATGTATTTCACGCCCGGCGGTCACGCACAGTACACTAAAAAACCACACGTAGAGGATCATCTGGCGAGGGTAATCAGCCAGAGTTTCTGTACCTTTAAGAAAGATAGTGGTGAGGCCGCTGGTCATAATAGCGCCGATGCCTGCCGAAGCCGCAACGGTGTAAACCAGATCGATACGACTGACCGTGCGCCGTTGGTGGTACATCCGGGCAAAGAAAAAGATCACGACCATCGTTACCACATGGATTAGCATCATGCTGGTATAGGCCGTAAAACGTGGCGTATTCATGATCACAGGCAGCAGCGGCGCATACTGGCGAGCCAGATAGCCGAGTCCAAAAGCCGCTAGCAGCATTGCAATATCGATCAGGACTTGCAGTCCGCGAATAATTCGTCGCAGGCGTACCTGATCCTTGAGGTTATAGTTGAGTGCGTTCAGGTCGGTTTGTGCAGGTCGTGCCACAATGGGCGACCACCTTTCAGCAGCAGCCCCAGCAGCACCACCCAATGCAGTAGATGGGGTGTCGTCGCGGCGTAATGTTTCCGATAGAAGATTAGGCTGGCTCTTTGAAACTCCTGCCGTGCTCGCGGGTTCTGGCGACTGGCTGCGCGTTTGACGTGCAGCACTGTTACCTGAGGATAGTACAGAGCCTTCCACCTTGCCTGCTTGATCCGAAATGCCCAATCAATATCCTCCCCATACATCCAGAATGCTTCGTCAAGCAGCCCAACCGCTTCTATCGCTTCACGTCGCACTAGCATAAACGCCCCGACCACACAGTCTACCTCAGTTTCGAGATGTTCGTCGAGGTAGGTCATGTTATATCGCCCAAACAAACGACTTTTCGGAAAGAGCTTGCTCAGACCCGTCACGCGCCAAAGCATTACTTCTGGTGTAGGAAAACTGCGGCGGCACGCGAGATCCAGCTTACCGTTCAACATGATCAAGCGGGGGCCAGCCACCCCAATTTGCGAATCTGCATCCAAACGATCCAACATGCGGCGCAGACCATCTGGCGGAACAACTGTGTCAGGATTCAGTAACAGCGCATAGCCGGGCGCATTTGCACCCACACTATCGGTCTGCGTTGATTCGCCAAAGCCCAGCGCCCGCAGACCCAGATTATTTGCCTGTGAAAACCCGCCATTGACCGGATTCTCGATGACCTCCACTGCCGGAAATTCAGCACAGACCATGGCAACGCTGCCATCGGTACTGGCGTTATCGACCACTATTACACGACGGCTGACAGAGGGATCGCCCATTTCAAGCGATTTCAGGCAGTCGCGCAGCAGGTCGCGGGTATTCCAATTGACGATGACGATGCCGATGTCTTGCATAAGTTTGTTTCTTCGTCGCGAGATTGTATCCAGCATAGCGGAAATTTGGCAAACATGATCTGATAGTTGGCAAATCGTTAGGCAATCGTCAGGTAAAGTAGGGTGTAATTCACACTTCTGCTTTTCAATCGTTACCCTCAAATTATTCGGATATTGCTAATTTAGAAACTGAGTGTATAATTTTCTATATTGGCTAGACTCGTGGTGTATAGGTTTTTCAATGTCGGTCAAATACAGCCTCTTAGCACTCCTTTATCAACGGCCCATGCACGGCTATGAACTCGGCAAACAGCTTGCGCTGGCAGTCAGTACCGAATGGGACGTTAAACCCGGACAGATCGCCAGCACTTTGGTACGCTTGAACGAAGCGGGTTTGGTTGAGTACGAGGTTGTAGAAACCAGCGATGCACCGGATCGCAAGGTCTACGCTATTACTGAAGCAGGGATCGACGCACTGCGTGAATGGTATTTAACCCCAGAAGTTCGCGACTACCGACTGGGCGATACCTTCTATATCAAACTGGTATTGAGTTTGCTGGATGGGCCAGTTAGCCCGGATCAGGTGCTGATGACGCAGCGGCGCGAACTCTACCAACAGCTTCACGAAGCAACCGAACTGCGCCGCAAAGCCGATGTGCGTACTCAATTACCTTGGGCGCTCCTGTTGGACAGCGCCATTATGCACCTTGAGGCCGATCTGCGCTGGATTGAAATGTGCGAATTCCGCCTGCCCGACCTGAAACATTACACGCCGCCACACCCCGAAACAAAATCGCGGGGACGACCCCGGCGCAAGCCCGATCAAATGCCACTGCCTGAAGAACACTCCGGCGATTGATTAGAAATTGATCGGGGAAACTGTGGAATAGTTAGTTCTATTTTCTGGGAAAGTCTACATGAACGTGAGGGTAAAGCAATGCAAGTGATCCGCACAGAGTCCTTAACGAAAACCTACGGTAATCCCAAACAGCCAGTCCACGCCTTACAGAACATCAACCTGACGGTTGACGAAGGCGAGTTTTTGGCGGTGATGGGGCCAAGCGGTTCCGGCAAGAGTACACTGCTCTATATGCTGGGTGCCTTAGAGCATCCGACCAGTGGCAAAGTCTGGCTCAACGGCAAGGATCTGAGCACGCTCAACGACGATGCGCTGTCAAGTCTACGTCGGAAAGAATTAGGCTTCATCTTTCAATTCTTTAATTTGATCCCGGTGCTAACCGCTAGAGAAAATGTCGCTATGCCACTGATTCTTGATGGGGTGGTGCGGGCTGAGGCACTCCAGCGGTCCGACGCGGCACTGAGCAAGGTTGGCCTTGCTGAACGCAGCACACACCGTCCGGCGGAGCTTTCCGGCGGCGAACAGCAGCGTGTCGCATTGGCGCGGGCAATGGTGGCAAATCCGGCTTTGATCCTCGGTGATGAGCCAACAGGTAATCTCGACTCGCACGCTAGCGAAGAAGTCGTGTCGTTGCTACGCCGGGCCGCTGACGACTGGGGACGCACGGTGATCCTCGTCACGCATGACCCGCGCATCGCGGCCTACGCTGATCGCATTATCTTCCTCAAAGACGGGAAAATGGTCGATGAGAACCGACTCAAGGGTCAGGGCAATGCCGATCAAATTCGTGAACAGCTTAGCCGGGTTGCTTTGAACTGGTCAGGGGCGTAACACGATGACCACGAATTTCGTCTCGAAATATCTCTCACCGCTGTCGGAAATGGCAATCATGGCTTTTGCCTATCTGAGCCGCCGCAAGCTGCGAACTGCGTTGACAACGCTGGCTATTGTCTTTGGCGTAGCACTCATCTTTGCTATCAATATTACGTTGCCAAGTGCGTTGAATGCCTTCAAGCAGACGATACAGTCAACGTCAGGCGAGGCCGATATGATGATCACCAGCACATCTGGTGGATCATTTTTGCCAGAGAATGCCCTGAAAACGGTGACTACCGTCAACGGCGTACAAGCGGCAACGGGTGAACTTCGCCGCCAGATCACGTTGTCCTCATTGGGTAATCTGGGCAGCGCCAATCAGATTCGTGTGGTCGGTGTTGAACCAACAAGCGCTAATGCTGTCCATCATTTTGTGGTTAGCGCCGGACGATTCTTGGAAGCGGGTGACACTGGACAGGCTATCATGCCGGCTGGAATTGTTGAACTCGTGCCAGATTTTGGGGTCGGCGCGACGATCCCGCTGATGACGGCTAACGGTCTGCAATCTTTCACGATTGTTGGCTTGCTGGCAGACAAAGGCAATCTGTACGCGCCAGAAATCCTCGTTCCGCTGAGCGACGCGCAAGCCGCGCTCAATCAACCGGGTCTGATCAATACGATTGAAGTCGCGTTCCAACCCGGTGTTGACCACAGTGCCGTGCACGCCGATATACTCAAAGCACTTGGCCCGAACTACACCGCCAATTCTAGCGACCAGACCGACATCTTCGCCGCTGTACAGATCAGCTTTGCCATCTTTAATTTGATGGGACTGCTGGCGTTGTTTCTTGGTGCGTTCCTGATCTTCAACACGTTCCGAACGATTATTCTGGAACGTCGCCGCGACTTGGCAATGCTGCGAGCTATCGGAGCGACACGCGGGCAGATCACCCAAATGATCCTGATCGAAAGTTTAGTGCAAGGCATTATCGGGACTGGCTTGGGGCTGCTGCTGGGCTATGTGCTAGCGTTAGGCATGGTAAATCTATTTAATCCGTTTTTGGCGCAGTACGAACGTGGGATGACCTTTAGCCTGTCATTGAACGTCAATGCGATACTTGGCGTAATCGCATTAGGATTGCTTACGACCCTCGCTGCCGGATATTGGCCTGCCCGATCTGCAAGTCGCATTTCGCCGTTGGAAGCCCTGCGCCCGTCAACTGCCTCCGACGTGCGCAGGGCTGCCCGTTGGGGATTGATCGTCGGGATCGTATTGATGGTGCTGGGTGTCGCGCTGTTGGCGGCTAGTGCTAAAACATCAGCCTCAGGCGCGATCCTGTTCCTCGTCGGGATGATCGTTGCCGCACCGGGTCTAGTGGCACCAGTCGCCCGACTCTTTGGCCCGATCTTGACGATCTGGTATGCCCGCGAAGGCGATCTGGCGCGTGGCAACCTGACTCGGCAGCCGGGTCGAGTCGCGATTACTGCTAGCACATTAATGATTGGTCTGGCGACTCTAGTCATGATCACTGCGTTGGTGACTAGCCTCGGCACATTCGTAATCGATCTGACGAATCACACGTTTGCCAGCGATATTATCATCCTGCCACAAACACTAGCTGTGTACAACACAGTGATTGGCGCTGACGAATCGCTGGCGAAACAGTTGGAAGCCCTGCCAGAAATAGCCTCGGTCGCCAGTTTGCGCTATGCGTCGAGTGTCGCCAATGGGCAGGCAATGGAAGTCCTTGCTATCGACCCGACCAACTATCCCAAGCTCTCGACCATCGATTTTGTCAAAGGTACACCGGAAACTGCATTTCCCGCCCTTGCCGCCGGACGGGCGACTATCCTCAATTCGCTGACAGCTTCGGCGTTGCATGTGGACGTGGGCAGCGATTTTCCGGTGGAGACTCCCAATGGGCCGCAAACCTATCATGTCGTGGGCATTGCCAATGACCTTCTGACCCTCAAGTTAGCCGCGATCTACATCTCGCAGAATAACTTGAAAGCCGACTTCCAGAAATCCGAAGATGTCATGCTGCTGCTGAATGTAAAACCCAGCATTGATAAAGCGGCTGCACTGGCAAAAGTTCAGGACAAGCTGACTGCTTACCCGCAGTTCACGGCGAGTCTGGCAGGTGAATATCGCGCCATCCTCCTAGAGACAACGAGCAGCGCCTTGTGGGCTTTCTACGCAATAGCGATCTTGATCCTGATCCCAGCGGCGCTTGGCTTGCTCAATACATTGACAATCAACGTCTTGGAGCGCACCCGTGAGATCGGCGTGATCCGGGCTGTTGGCGGAAGTCGGAAGCAAGTACGACGTATCGTGATGGCGGAAGCGCTGCTATTGGGTCTGTTCGGTACAGCGGCGGGAGTACTAGGCGGTCTCGTCATGAGCTATGGCTTCATCGCGGCCTTTGATGCTATCGGTTGGCAATTGCCGTACTCGTTCCCAATAGTAGGCATCATCGCTGCGATCATCGTAGGCGTGATTCTGGCGCTAAGTGCTGCCATCCTGCCCGCCCGCAGTGCCGCCCGACTCGATATTTTGCAAGCACTGCAATTCGAGTAATTGGTATGTCCAACAATACAGGGTCGGGCAGGCCCGACCCCTACATTCAATACATGTTTATGTAGAGGCCATCGCCTGCGCGAACCACTGAAATGATCAAACACCTAATCTATAGAAATTTGTAATCGCCAAGCTGATGCTAAGGGGACTATATGATGTTGTCTATTCGACGGCTCACCGTTTTGTTGATGGTTATGCTCATTATGCTGGCGGCGTGCCAACCAGCGGCAACACCCGCACCACAAGCTACCGCACCGACGGTCAATTCGGTGACATTGGCGTTGGCTATCCCTAGTTTGACTGCCAGCGCCTTTACCGACAAACTGATCACTGATTTTGAGACTTCACACCCCGGCATCAAGGTCAACATTGTCAAGGTAGATGCCAGCATTCCGCCAGCAGCGCCCGATCTGGATAGGCATTTTAGCGCCGTGCAAACGTATGTCAGTTCGTCGGATGTGCTGTATGTTACTAACGGGAATATTATCGGTACGAACGCGCCTAGTATCTCTGTTGAGGCGACTCGTGCTGGCTACTTCTTGAACTTGAAACCGCTGGTTGACTCTGACACCACCGTCAATCCCGACGATTTCTTCCCGTCCATTTGGCAGTCCTATCAATGGGATGGCGGGATCTGGGCACTGCCTTTCGCCGCCGATCCCTATGTTTTGAGCTACAGTGTATCGGCTTTCGACAATGCAAAACTGGCCTATCCAAACGACAAATGGACAATCGACGATCTCAGTAATGCGATGCAGCAGCTTGCTGTGAAGGATAGTGATGGCAAAGCCGCTAACCCTACGCTGGACGTATACGGCGCACAAATTGCCTACGTGTTTCGCAGCTTGCTGACCAACAGCCTGCTCGATACGAGCAGTATTCCTAATCTACCCAAATTCGATACACCCGAAGTCAATACGTTATTTCAGGATTGGCTCAAGCTCGATCAGGCAGCAATGGTCGGCTCAGAATTCAACAAAGCGCCGTTGAGTGTGGCTCCAGCGATTAGTACGGTTTTGCGACCCGGCGGCCCCGATAAGCGGGTGGTGACTCTACTGCCCGGTGGTAAAGCACCGTTGGTGGTGCAAGGCTTTGCGGTCAGCGGCGGCACACTATATCCTAAAGAAGCCTATACGCTGGCGCAGTGGTTAACGACACGCGGTGACGTTGCCAACGATGCGTTGGCTTCAACGCCTGCCCGCAAGAGTCTGTTGGGGACACAAAACAACAATACCATACCATTTACTTTGAACATCAGTCCAGATCTGCAAAGCCTGATCAGTACGGCAGTTGCCAACGCCATCCCCCTGTCGGAAATGCGCTATATGGACTATCTGGCAAGCGCCTACGATAACGTCAAGACGAACAATGCTGATATTCCTACGGCGCTAAAGACTGCTGAGGATCAAGCCCTGAAGAATCAACAAACGGCAGCGGATCGCAAGAACAGTCTGACATTAGTGATCAAAACGCCGGAACCAGCGCTTAATCTGCCACCGGGGAAAGTTGCGTTGAAAGTCGGCGTGGTTGGCTTCTCTCTGCCCAACCTCGATCAGTGGAATAAGGTGATTGACGACTTCACCGCTAGCGATCCAGACGTTGCCAAAGTCATCCTCGAAAAATCATTGGATGCGACTTCGCTCAATCAGGTTGGCCCCAGTTTGCTCAAGTACGATTGTGTCTATGCGCCATTCAATGCAGTTTCCCCGGCACAAGTGTCACGGATGCTCAATATTGATTCGCTGGTAGCTTCCGATAAAACCTTCGACAAAAGCGATATGATCGCTGGCACACTGGCACAGGTCACACTAGATAACAAGATCTGGATGCTGCCCTCGGACATCTCGCCCAACGTCCTCAAATATGACAGTGATCGTTTTCAGAAGGCAGGCGTGCCGGAACCGGGACAAACGTGGACAACCGCACAGTTCGTGGACGCACTCAAAACGCTCAAGGCAGATGGCACAGGCAAACCGGGCTTCGTTCCCGTGAACACGTTCGGCGCTTATCTGTTCCAGCTTATCGCGGCCTTCGGCGGTAATCCGATTGATTTCCGCACAAATCCGCCGACCATCAACTTTACCGATCCTGCCACAGTCGATGCGATTCAACAGGTCGTGAAGCTGGCTCAGGATGGCGATTTTAAGTATCACCCGCTGTTCAGCGCTGGCCTCGATATTTCGTTCGCCGCCGATACATCCTCTATTCGCCAGAGTACCCTTACCGCGTTTACGCTGCCCTTGCCCGGATCGGCTACCGATACCGCCAACACCAAAGTGACACTCTATCCTCAAGGTAGCAAATATGCCGCTGTGACCTATAACCTCGGCGGATTCTACATCAGCGCAACGGCACAGAATCCAGAAGCGTGCTATCGCTTTATCAGCAAAGCCGCCCGCACGCCGATCTTGTTTTCTTCTATGCCCGCACGCCGTTCGCTGCTTGCCGACCCGACTTTACTGACCGCACAAGGTTCAGCAACAGTTGCCCTGTACAAACAGATATCGACCCTATTGGACGATCCCAACACGCTGATCTTCCCCGGCCTCTCGCTGGGTTCAGACCGGACTCTGTTTGAGCTTCAGTTGGAGCTATATGAAGCGCTAGACAAGGTACTGCTGCTCAAGGTCGATCTCAACACGGCATTAGACTCTGCCCAAACGAGTGCGTTAGCCTTTCAATCGTGCGCCACTTCGCTACCTGCGTTAGGTGTGGAGGTCAGCCAACAGCGTGCCTACCTAAACGGTTTTATTGATTGCGCCCTAAAGGCTGACCCAGCCATGACTCCGTTGTACGCGGGGCTAAAAACTAATTGAGCGCCAGTATATAGCCTAGAAGTCTGCTTTAACTATACGGGCGGTATTGGTGGGAACCGCCCGCACAAGTTGCAGCTATTTACCGCTTGGCAAGAAGTCGTTCGTGAAGGCGGCATTCGAGTCAATCGGCGCTTTGAGGGCTTGATTCGCTACCAGAAAATCGGTGAAACGCTGCCAGATTTCGGCCTTTTGCTCACCCCAACGCGGCGCGTCAGCCTGAAATTGGCCCGCTAGCCACTTAGCACTTTCATGGACAAATGCCGGATCAAGATCTGGCGCGGCCTTCATTAGGATGTCGGCGGCTTCGTCGGGAGTCTTGATCGCGTCAGCATAACCATGTGCCGTTGCCTGTACAAAAGCCTTAACCACATCCGGCTGATTCTTGATCATGTCCTCATTAGTGATCATCAGCGGTGTATAGTAGTCGGGGACACACTTCTGATAATCCTTGAGCATCACAAAGTCCAGATCAAGTCCACGCTCTTTGGCTTGGATGCCTTCTACACCGTAATATAGCCATGCAAAGTCGATCCGTTCTTTTTCAAGCAGCGGGATCGGGTCGGCAAAGCCAACATCGATAAAGTCGATCTTATCGGCGCTGGCTCCATCACACTGCAACAGCGCATTCAGGATCGGCTTTTCGACTGCCGAGCCGAACGCCCCATAACGCAACCCTGCTAGATCGGCGGCGGATTTTAGCGGCTTCTTCTTGTCGATACTGGCAAACCCCGATGTGTTATGCTGGATGATAGCGGCGATTGAGACAATGGGTAGTTTATCGCCACGAGCATAGCTAGTTTGTTCCTGAAAGCTGATGCCGAACTGCGCTTTGCCCGTCGCCACAATCTGCTCAAGCTGGACATCGCCCGGTTGCTGGATCTCAACGGTCAGGTTTGCCTCTTTGTAGTAGCCTTTGGCCTGCGCGACATAAATCCCAAGATGGTTGGTGTTCGGTGTCCAGTCCAACATCAAATTGACGGTGGTGGGTTTGGTGGCTTTGGCAAAGGTTGTCGCCCCTCCCAACGGATCGCTGCCGACAGCAGGTGTACTTTCTACAATGGGCGCAGCAGTGGCCTGTTGATCAGTCGCTCGTACTTGTCCCAACCCGCCAGCTAATGCTATTAACACCGCTAGCAGAACGAAAATCGCTAAAATTTTTCTCATGATGCTTTCTCCATATCGTTAATAGATACCCGGTTCAGACCACTGTGACTCGCGAGCTTCGGTGAAAAACCACGGCAGCGTGATCAGTTCGATGATCGTTACTAGCCCGACAAACCCAATACTCAGCAATGATGTGATTACGATAGATACAAAAGCTTGATCGTTCCGTCCTTGACTTAAGGCAGATCGCAAGTATTGGCCTAACCCATACTGCGATGTGATGTATTCCCCGACGACTGCGCCCGTTACGCTGAAGGTTGCTGCAATCCGCAAACCGCTAAAAAAAGACGGCAATGCTGACGGAAAGCGTACCTTCCGCCAGATCTGCCCACGCGAAGCCCCCATCGCCCGCAGCAATGCCACAAGGTCGGGATCTGTCGCTGCCAGTCCATCAATCGTCGCTACCGCAATTGGGAAGAAGCAAAACAGCACCACGACAATCACTTTGGGCCAGATGCCAAATCCAAAAGCAATAATCAGCACTGCCGCCAATGCCACAATGGGGATCGTCTGTGAGACGACTAGCAGCGGGTACAAAGCTTGCTTAAGCAGCGGTGCAAAATCCAGCAAGGCGGCGACCAGTAACCCTAGCACCAACGCCATCGCCAAGCCGATCACCGTTTCGAGTAACGTCTGTGGAATATGCTGAGTCAGCAGCGTTTCGCGAGTACGCAGCCCTGCCGCGAGAATCTCCGAGGGGGCAGGGATTACCCGCACAGGCGATGTATCGGCCTGCACCGCAATCTCCCAGATGATAACCAGAAGCGTTAGCACGACCAGAGTTGGCAGTACCGCCAAACGCCCTTTGGCAGCGGCAAAGTGCCTGAAATTCATGCGCGATACTTCGCTACTTTGTCATCAATGGTTGAGCCTTCTACACCGTCACTAATCTTGACGATGGTTACTACCTTTTTGACCCCGGCCTCGAAACACGCCTCATGAGCAGCGCGTGCTGCTGCCAGACATTCATCAAGTGTGCCTTCCACGACAGTTTCCATCGGGCAGACTTCGTGCTTGATGCCAGTGGCCTTGATCGCGGCAATCGCCCGGTCTACGACAGGATATGGATCGTCGGATGAGGGTAAAACCTGTATGCCAACGGTCACTATTCTTGTTGATTGATCCACGTTTTGATGCTCCTTTATGCTCGACCCACTGTGTGAATCGCTAATAACACTCCATCGTCAAAGCTGACTCTGGCTTCTGGCTTGGTTAGCACATTGCTCATGCCACGCGCCGGACCAAAGGTAAGTACCTCGTGTTGGAGGGGATACTTCAATCCTTCAGTCGTGATATTCCTAATGTTGCCATTTAAGGGAATGAGTGAGAGGGTATCGCCGGGTTGTCCGGTGACTGTCATAGTGCCGGGATATATCAGCCATGTCGCCTGGGCATGACTCACCAACCGCACATCATGATCACGCAGTTCGGGCAGCGTAAGCAGATACACATTGCCAAGCGTCTGATCAAGCCGATCCCCCGACGCACCTACGACCCAGATCGGGTTGCAACCGTGTTTTGCTGCTGCCAATAGCGCGAGTTCGAGATCAGTCTCGTTTTTCTCGGCGGGGAAGCGCACGATCTCTGATCCCTGCGCTTCGGCTTGTGCCAACGCTATAGGATCAACTGAGTCCATATCTCCGATCACGAGATCAGGACGTAAGCCAAAGTGGATCGCAATTCGCAGCCCACCGTCGGCAGCAATGATGAATCGGGGTTCGGGTGAAGCCAACGCTTTCGTGACGGCAGGGCCATCGTTGGGATCGCCGTTGGCGAAGACTAATCCGTACAATAAAAAACCACCTTTCCCGGCTTGGGGAGGTGGTCGGTGTGGCGATTGTTGTCACTGTCGTCACAGGCTCCCTACGCCGGTATTATCCGGGTCAGGTAAAGGGTCGATGCCGCAGAAAGACATCCTCTCAGCCTGGTCAGCCCAAGCTCCCCTGCACGCTCGTTTAGCTATGAGTGGGGTACATGTTAACAATCATATGATCCCTTGTCAAGTTCTATTCGGGCAAAGACTTCAACGGCGACTTTGAGTCCGATTTCTTAAAGCACTTCTGACCTATTTTTGATGATTTGCCCTATAACGCATTGGATTGCACTTTGCAGCAATTTCACACAACGCTATAATGCACACAGTGGAGCGATTCGCGTACTTCAGGAGAAAAAACGTGGCAGATACAACCCGTAGCCAGCTTGAACAGGCTTACCGCTTGATCCAGCAAGAAGATGTTGATAAAGCCATCGCGATCCTCAAGCCTATCACGGCTTCACAGCCCAACAATCTGGATGCGTGGTGGCTACTGGCAAATGCCGTTACTGAACCACCCGATGCCTACAATGCGTTGCAGAATGTCTTACGCATTAATCCCAAACACGATCAGGCGAGAGAACTGTTCGACCAACTCAAAGAAGAGTTCCCCTATCTGGAACAAAATTTGCAGTCCGACTTCGCGGATACCGATGCCTCCTTTGAAGACCTGTTTAGCAATGCTGCGCCTACTCCGGCAACCGAGAATTCAGCGTTTTCGTCTGAGGATCTCGATAGCCTGTTAGGCGACTCGTCCACCTCATCGTCGTTCAGTCAGCCAAATACCCCTGAGCCAGTAGCAGCCTCGACGCGCGATCAGGGTACCGACTCGTTTTTCAGCAGTAGCGGCTTCGATTCAGGGAATAACCCGTTCGACAATTCGTTTGATACGCCTGATGACTCTGCCTTTTCTGGCTTCGATGATATGTTTGCCGACAGTGAACCGGGCTTTGTACAGGATGAAGCCATTGCTGCACCTGCCAAGCCTGCGCGTGGTCGTGCCGAGCCAAAGCCGCGCCAACCCAAAGTACCCAAGCCGCCTAAACCCACCCGATTGCCTCAAGAAGCTGTACCTGCCGACCCATTGGAACTTGAGCGGCGGGCGAACCGCCAGACGAGTCCATTCGTGTTCTTGATTGCGCTACTGTTCGTAGTCGTACTAGTCGGTGGCGGATTGTTTGTCGCTTACACGGCGGGGTTGTTTGGCAAGCCGCCTGAACCAACAGCAGCACCCGCCGATAGCAGTATGTTCGCTGTCCCGACAACGGATAAGGATGTCGCGATCAAAGCTACGAACGCTCAGTTCAGCAACAATAATTTCCAGAAAGCGGGGGCAGATGTGGTACTTTCGACGCTCGGTCCGACCTTTGAGGTTAAGTTTTGCGCCAATGTGGGACCAAAACTCCAGAATTCGATCAATAAGGCATTGGATTTTGTGGCACAGGAAACAGCCAGCGTGCGGAGTCTTGTCCAAGCGGGTGGCGTGCAGGTATTCAGTTGTTCCGAACCCATTGTCAGCCTGTATCGCGCTGTGATCCCGCTTGACAAAGTAGTCAGCTATGTCGATGGTCAATTGAAGGACAAGCGAACTTTCCGTGCCAGTTGGCAGCGTATTGAGTCGTAACAACCCCATCAGTACCGACACACCTTTCCTACAAAACCACAATTTGGAAACAAAAACCGAGCGAATGCCCGGTTTTTGTTCTAACGTGGTGTGATGTTGATGAAGCTTCTATGTGAGCATTGATGTGAGTGCAATGTTGGTACTATGTTGGGTCAATGTGAGTTCAATACCACGTTGTCTATAGAATATGCCATCAACGTTACACTGCAAATTAAGCATAAAAAGCAGACATTACCTGCACAGTTCTGTGACAAATTACCTAGTAGACGGTTATTTAATTGGTACCAAAGTGTTAAGGTAGAAATGAAAATTTGACCTATACTTAATTTGGTGTCCATTTTATTGGCGAGGATAGATGATGCACAAACTCAGAATGATCGCCGCTAGTACGTTATGTATTGTCCTTACACTACCGTTTATCGCTAGGGCAAATAGCCAGCCCGCTACCAGTAAATCCGCTGCCAATACTACGATTGGTGGGTGTAAAGTCTTCCCGGATAACAACCCTTGGAACACCGACATCTCCAACGCGCCCGTTGATTCCAATTCGAGCAATTATATTTCGTATATCAACGGCGGTGGCCTGCACTTTCTCCATCCCGACTTCGGATCTGATCCAATGTATGGCATTCCGTTTGTGACGGTGCCGGGAACTCAGCCCAAAGTACCTGTGACCTTTACCGACTACGCTAACGAGAGCGATCCCGGCCCCTATCCGATTCCGCCGAATACACTCGTGGAGCCGGGGGATGGTCACGTATTAGTTATTGATACGGGCCACTGTATCTTGTATGAGATGGGCAATGCACAATATATAGGGGGACCATCGAACGCTTGGACAGCAAGCGGCGGCGCAGTCTATAACCTGAACTCGAACGCGCTGCGTCCGGCGGGTTGGACTTCCGCAGATGCCGCCGGACTGCCCATATTTCCCGGTCTAGCACGCTGCGCCGAAGCAAACTCTGGCACAATCACTCATGCCTTGCGTTTTACGGTACGTGCTACTGCGCCAAGATATATCTATCCAGCGCGCCATCAGGCTTCGCTGACTAGCGATCCCAACGCGCCGCCAATGGGCTTACGACTCCGCCTGAAAGCCAATTACAACCTATCGGGTATTACCGGGCAAGCGCTGGCGGTTGCCCACGCCCTCCAGAAGTACGGCATGATCGTCGCGGATAACGGCTCAGACTGGTATATTTCCGGCGAAACCAACCCTTCCTGTTGGAATGACACCAGCCTAGATGTGCTCAAGGGCGTACCCGGTTCAGCCTTTGATGTGATCAGCACGGTCTCTGAGGTCAACGCCGTCGGCGTTTTCCGACCCTCATCAACCGCTTTCTATCTGCGTAATACCAACACCACTGGGGGAGCCGACATTGCGACTGCTCTCGGCGCATCGACGGATCTGCCAGTGTCGGGCGACTGGGATGGCGATGGCATTGATAGCGTTGGTGTGTACCGTCCTAGTACAGGTCAATTCTTCCTGACCAATTCCAATACCTTTGGCGCACCTATTGCCTACAGTTTTGCGCTTGGTTCACCCGGCGATCAGCCCATTGCAGGCGACTGGAACAGCAATGGCAAGGATGGTGTTGGCGTGTTCCGACCCAGCAACGGGCTACTATATCTCAAGAATATCCTGACAACGGGCTTTGCCGATTTCCAGATGGTGCTGGGATCACCCGGCGATGTAGGTGTTGCTGGGGATTGGGATGGCGACGGTATCGATAGCCCCGGTGTGTATCGGCCTGCCAATGCGTCATTTTACCTCTCGAACAAAGTCTGTAACTGTAGCACGATAGCAGATTTTCAGGCGGCACTTGGCTTCTCTGGCGATACGCCCTTTACGGGCGACTGGACTGGGATAGGCAGAACCGGGATCGGTGTGTTCCGACCCTCGAATGGGCTAATCTATCTTAAGAATATCCCGGTCAGCGGTTTTGCCGATAAGACGATAGTCTTTGGTATTCCCAATGACAAACCTGTAGCGGGACACTGGTCGATGCAGACGACAGATCCCAAGCAGCAGATGCTGTCAAAGTACGCCCCAACATTTGTTCCGTAGTCGCCTCTTTGGGAATATGGATAACGATCACGGGCCGACACTAAGTCGGCCCGTTTTGCTGCTCCAAAAGAACGCACCTCTCATAAAACGCGCATAGACCACACGGTCACGTTCCGCTATAATAGCCAAATGCTGAAAGGATCGCCTGTTGCAGAAAATTAACCGGGGTGGCCCGGTCTACTACCAATTTGACCAATGGTCTGGAACAAGCGCGATTCGCCACGCAGTATTTACGCGGCATGGTGGCGCGAGTCGAGCGCCTTGGGCATCGCTGAATCTTGGCGGCACTGTAGGTGATGATCCAGCCTGTGTACAACACAATATTCAACTTGCCTGTGACGCGCTCGATCTGGACAGCGCCAAAGCCTGCACAGTTTGGCAGGTTCACCGCGCCGATGTTGTGGTCGTTCGCCAACCTGTCCCCAGACGGCGCTGGCAAGCACGCGCCGATGGTATGGTCACAGATGTACCGGATTTGCCGTTGCTAATGCGCTTTGCCGACTGTGTGCCTGTCCTGTTCTACGATCCAAAAAAGCAGGTGATCGGGATTGCTCATGCTGGTTGGCGTGGCACAGCGGCACAGGTCGTGGTTAATACGGTGCGAGTAATGCAGTCCGCCTATGGCAGCGACCCCGCCGATATACAAGCCGCCATTGGCCCCAGCATTGGGCCAGATCACTATCAGGTAGGGCCAGAAGTCGTGGAAGCTGTCGAACAATCATTTGGCAGCACCGAAGGGTTGGTTAGCCGTGCTGAGGATGGCAGCGCCTATCTTGATCTATGGGCGGCAAATCGATTAGCACTGGAACGGGCAGGCGTAAAACAGATCGAAGTGGCGGGACTCTGTACGGTGGAGCATGTGGCAGACTTTTTCTCGCACCGAGGCGAACATGGTAAAACCGGACGCTTTGGTGCGACAATTGCCTTGAGAGGGGCTTAAGGGGATCGTGATTCAATGAAGGTGTCCCCCTCAGATACGACGATTGCGGCACGGCTGGCAGCAGTACGGGCGACCATTGCGGCGACCTGTGCGCGAGTTGACCGTCCACCGGAGTCTGTTACGCTTATCGCGGTGAGTAAGACCCACCCGCCTGCCGCACTGCTGGAAGCTATCGCTTGCGATCAGGTAAACTTTGGCGAGAATCGCGTCGAAGAAGCCATCGACAAGATTCCAGTAGTCATGGCTCAGACCTCAGTGCCGCTGACATGGCACATGATCGGGCATGTCCAGAGCCGCAAGGCCGAAGCGGTGGTTCAACAGTTCAGCGTCATTCATTCGGTAGATAGCCTGAAGATTGCGGAACGCTATTCGCGTTTTGCGACTGAGCAAGGCAAAATGTTGACCATTTTGCTAGAGGTCAATGTATCTGGCGAATCCAGCAAGGACGGCTTCGCAGCGGCGCACTGGGAAAACAGTGAGTCGCAAAAGTCGCTTTGGAGCGACATTCGCCGTATTATTGACTTACCGGGGCTTCAGGTAGGCGGGTTGATGACGATTGCGCCTATCGTTGAGACTCTAGAACAGGTGCGGCCTGTTTTTTCGGCAGTACGGCGGCTGCGCGATGCACTTGCCGTCGATTTTCCACAAGCGAACTGGTCAATGCTGAGTATGGGCATGACCGACGATTACACGATAGCTATTGAAGAAGGCGCAACCTTCGTCCGCATTGGGCGGGCGATCTTCGGGTCGCGCAGCTAACACACTTTACAAGGTAGAGGTAGGGTTTTTATCATGGGTTCAATTCTAGCGATTGTCGATCTGCTGTTCAGGGTATTCGACATCCTCATTCTGGCGCGAGTTGTGATAAGCTGGATACAGGTCGATCCGTACAATCCGATTGTACGCTTTATCTTTAATGCAACGGAGCCGATCTTGGCTCCGATTCGACGGGCGCTGCCATCCACAGGAATGATGGATCTCAGTCCATTGGTGGCGATCATCGGTGCAATGATTTTGCAGGCGATCATTCACCAACTTATCTTCTAATCCAAAACTTGCTCTATAATGGTAAGCAACATGGGCAGTCTTCGTAAAATAGAGAGGGACACATGAGCCGTAAATTTGAAATTACCGATGCCAAGCGGGGAGCGGCTTTCACTGTTCGCGTCGTCACCCGCGCCCAGAAAAATGAGATTGTCGGCGTTCAAGAGGATAACAGCCTCAAGATCCGCTTGACTGCCTCGCCCAACGATGGGCAGGCTAACGACGCGCTAATCAAGTTTCTGGCGGAGCGATTGGGTGTTACCGAAGGTGACATTGAGATCGTAGCGGGTAAAGATAGTCGCGATAAGTGGATTAGCGTTGCGGGTATTTCAACGGCAGATGTTGAAGATAAGCTCCAAGCTGACCCCGGCGCGGTTGATAACTAACACCTTCGTCTGAGAGAGTTTCCTCATCCTCAACCCCTTTCTATTTCGTAGAGAGGGGAGTAAGTGCTTGCCTAGAAGTTACTCTGCCGCAAGGCGATGGATTTAAGGTGTGGTCAATTAAATGGGGGACAGATCACCCCCTACTGCGACTCGCTGTATTGTTCCGGCAATGCCGCCACGATCTTGACCGTTTCCACGCTCACGGCGACCACCCGCCCAACCAGATCGACAATGTAGCGCTCATCGTCATCACGGTTCGGATCGGACGTGATGCCGCTGCGCTTATCGGTAGTGACTTGATACTGATCGATTACCCAGTCCAGCGCGGACCGGTTGCCGAGCTTATACTCGAATACTTCCAGTGGGATACCTGCCAGTGTCAGCGACTCGTTGACGACAAGCTGAGTCTTGTCCTTGCTCAGGCGCATTTTTACAACTTTGAATGATTGCGGCGTATCTTTGGCCTCAAGCCATTGCAGCTTGTACGGCGTGACCGTTTCGTAATTCAGGTGAAGATCAGCGAGTTTGCGCCCTGCCTCGGAGAATGCCTTGAAATCCGGCGCGAACGGGATACGCGGCAGTTCCCGCTTGAGATTATCCGCGAATTTCTCACGGTAGCCGGGGTGATGCAGCACGCCGTACACGTAATAGAAAATATCCCATTTGGTAATTGACTCGTCGCCGTAGTGAGTGCGGAATTGGGCAAGTGACCAGTCGGTGATGTTTTCGCGGCGGGAGGAAGAAGCATAGGTGTAGAACGGGAAACATTGCGATCCGCCCTGAGGTAACAAGTCAACAATATGATCGCTTATCAAAGCAAACATAGGCCAATTTGAGCCGACCTTGACCCATATAACGCGGTTTTCTTGCTCAGTTTCAGAGGTAGGGAAAATATTCTTAAACAATCCAGGACGATCAACAAACAGACTAGTGGTCAGATCAGATAGGCGTTAAAGGCTATTGGCGGCCTCCAATTTGGGA
>JBDTVG010000018.1:0-14093 GCA_040007395.1 Chloroflexota bacterium | reverse complement strand
GTTCTGTCCCATTGCCTTAGCTCTGGCCTCTGTTCCTCTGATCTCTGGACTCTGAACCGTGAGCGTCAGCGAACGGCTCTGGCTCTGGCATTTTGTATTTCACCCTCGGCGCGGAGCGCCCCGCGATAAAATTTTTGGAGGTATTGTGCCGTCCTGCGTTTAGTGTGTGCTAGCCAACGGGCGACCACACAGGGTCGCCCCTACGAAAATCGGCTTATGTAGGGGCGGGCCTACGTGCCCGCCCATTGTTGGTGATGTTATAATTGAGCGATTATACACGGTCGCCCCTACGATGATATATGCTGCATCAAACGCCATGAATCAATTCCCGACAAGAAAATCGCCACGATTGGTCGATTATGATTATTCACAGGCTGGAGCATATTTCCTGACGATATGCATAAAAGATCGATTGCCCCTACTTGGCGAAATTCGAGACAATGCCTTGCAATTGAATGCAGCAGGTTTGATGATCTCTTTATGGTGGACAGAAATTTCCAACAAATACTCGAACATCATGCTCGATCTGCATGTAGTAATGCCGAACCATTTTCACGGAATCGTCGTGATTGAGCATCATGGGCTTCCGCCTGAACCTAGCGCACCGACTATATCAGCGGTAATTGGCTGGTTCAAAACAATGACGACCAACGCCTATATTCGTGGTGTGAAAGAATCGGGTTGGGAACCATTTAACAAATCACTATGGCAGCGTAGTTTTCATGATCACACTATCCGCGATGAAAAATCGCTGAATACAATCCGTGAGTACGTTGCCAATAATCCGGCGCGTTGGCTTGACGATACACTCAATCCCGCTTCTGCCAAATCGTAGGAACGGCTTGTACGCCGTCCTGCATTTAGTTCTAGCCAGCGGGCGACCACACAGGGTCGCCCCTACGAAAAACGGCTTATGTAGGGGCGGGCCTACGTGCGCGCCCGTTGTTGATGACCTTACAATGGGCGATTACACAGGGTGGTCCCTACAATAATCCGAGTCATGCGATCTTCGCCCGCACAAATTAGTACTAACGTTCAGTCTGCATTTAACGCCAAAATCATGTACACTTTGGCTTATGAAACCCGAAGAACTCCTTCACCTGTTCAGCCCATACCTCGCCACAGATCGCTTCCGGGCGTTGCTGCGGAATAGCGATCTGCCCACGACCAGCGAGGGTGCGGCACTGCTGGTCGATATTTCAGGCTTTACCCCGCTAACCACCCGACTTGTCGTTGAATATGGCCCAGAACGCGCCTCCGAGGAATTGAAACGCCGCCTTAATCCTATGTTCGAAGCCATTGCAGGACAGGTTTTCCAACATGGCGGCAGCGTCATCCGCTTTACGGGTGATGGCTTTATCGCATGGTTTGATGATAGCCATATCGATCAAAGTGTCGGGGCGGGCGCAAGTATCCCCGGTACTTTGCGGGCAGTGGCGGCGGGTCTGGAAATGCAAGACCTGATGCGATTTTTCCGGGGCTTGCAACTTAAAGTGGGCATTGGTGCGGGCAATGCTTACCGCTGGGTTGTCGGTCAACCGCACTACGGATTGACCGATGTGCTGCTTGGCCCCGCTGTCGAGGCAATGGTCAGCGTCGGCAATGAAGTCCAACCGGGGCAGGTCATGGTTCACCGTAACATGATTGCTCGCCTGTATGACGAAAAGATCGATCTGACGCTGGCAACGACAGGCAGCGCCACCGTGAATAAAATCCCCGAAACACTGTCCAAGGCTGCCCGCCGCCATCGTTGGACGGCATGGGAGGTCGAAGGCAGCATCGATGGGGCGCTCAGTGCGATACGCCCGTATGTGGACTCAGCAATCCGGGAGCGTGTCGAAAGCGGTCTGGGCGATTACGTGGCGGAACTGCGCTACGCTCTCCCGATGTTTATGCACATTAACGACATTGCCCCCGATGCGCCCAACGCCCACGCCACATTGGATAATTACGTGCGCACTGTCCAAAGCGTCCTCATCAGTTTTGGCGGGCGATTTGTCTCGGTAGAAGTAGCGGATAAAGGCACGTTGTTCTTTGGCGTGTTTGGCGCACCGATCAGCTACGGCGACGACGCTGAACGCGCGATCCGAGCAGCGATGGCGCTGCGCGAGATGAGCAGCGGCCCGGATAGCGTCGCGGTTGAACGTATCGGTGTGAGTCGTGGGCTACTCTATGCAGGGACAATTGGCGGCGAAGTGCGTCACGAGTACAGCACGATTGGTGACGAAACCAACATCGCGTCACGGCTGATGTCAAGCGCCGCGCCTCGGCAAATCCTGAGTACCTCGGCGGTACGGGATGAACTCGGCTCACGGATTATCTTCCGAGACTTACCGCCCATCCTTGTCAAAGGCCGCGAGGAGCTTGTCCATGTGACCGAACCTATTTCGGTGGGCAGCTATCAGCAGGCACACGTCGGGGAACTAATCGGGCGCGAACATGAGCTAAAACACCTTCACAAAGCCCTCAACGCAGTTAGCAAAGGCTATCCGCGTCTGGTGCGAATCGAAGGGCAGGCTGGGATCGGCAAGAGTCGTCTGGTGGCGGAAATAAGCCGTCTCGCGATTGCACAGGGGTTTCGCGCAGCGGGCGGCGATTGTGTGAGTACTGGACACAATATCGCCTTTTTGCCATGGCGCGATGTGTTGTTTACGTTGATTGGACTAGGGCTTGATGTCAGTCGAGAGGACAATATTGCCCGTCTGAAAGCCTTTATTGAGAAAGCCGACCCAAATTGGATGCCGCGTGTACCGCTATTAGGCGACCTGCTCAAGCTGTCGATAGACGACACGTCTACGACTGCCATGCTTGATGGACAAACCCGCCATCAGGCATTGTCTGCGCTTGTCATCGATCTTCTGTTGCATCTGGCAGCGCAGCAGCCTTTGCTGATCGTTTTAGAGGATACCCACTGGATCGACGAACTGTCGGAAGCACTAGCGATGGAACTAGCACGGCGACTAATCGTTGATCCTGCACAGATACTGTTGCTATTGGTTCACCGTCCCATGCTGGAAACAGAGTTCTCCCAGAATGGCATTCAGGCGATGAATGAGATGCATATCCACACGCATCTAATGTTGGACGAACTAAGCCGTGCAGCAGTAATTGAGATGCTCGAAAGTTATCTGCATGTCAGCATCCCACCCGATCTAGCTCGGTTTGTGTATGACCGTTCGCATGGCAATCCATTTTATATTCAGGAAGTGATTGATGCGCTGACGGAAACCGGGTATATCAAGGTCGTGGGCGGCATTGTCTTTGTCGAGCGCGATCTCCAGAGTGCCGACCTGCCGCACACCATCCATAAGATTGTTCAGGCGCGTATTGACCGTCTGACCGAAATCGACAAGCTGGTTTTGAAGGTCGCTGCCGTCATTGGACACCAGTTTCAGATGCGCGTGCTGGAAAAAAGTATCCCTGTCCAGATCGGCTATCAGGACCTTCTTCAGAGTTTGCGGACTCTCGAAGCCCGTGATTTTTCCTATCAGGAAACCCCCGAACCCGATCTGACCTATCTATTCAAACATGCTATCACGCAAGAAGTGACCTACCAGAGCTTGTTATTTGCCCAGCGCCGACAGTTACATCAGGCAGTTGCAGCGACACTGGCGCTTGTTACGCCCGACGCAATTGAACGGCTGGCCTATCATTTTGCCCGCAGCGGCGATGATGACCGCGCCCGCCATTATCTGCTGCTAGCCGGAGAAAAAGCCTTCCGCGAATATGCCAATCAGGCGGCACTCGGTCATTTTACTCAAGCGCTATCACTAGCTCGCAGTGACGAGGAACGCTTCGAGATCAAGCGTCGCCGTATCCAGATTATGCTACGGTTAGGAGATATGCCGGGGGTGAGGCAGCAACTGCCTGTGCTAGCAGACTTAGCCACCACGAATAATCGTGATGATTGGCAAGCGGTTGTCCACATTTTTTGGGCAAATCACTACATGCAAACCAGCGCGTGGCCAAAGGTCATCGACGAAAGCCAGAAAGCTATTGCCGTCGCCCAGAAAATACACAATGACGAACTGGCGTGGGAAGCCTATATGCTGCTGCGTGGGGCTTTTCTGGGGATTAACCAGCGCGAAGAAGCCGAATATCTGATTCGAGTGATGCAGCCGTTGGTCGAACGGTTGGGCGACGAACACCGCCGCGTTCAGCTTCGCTTGCTGGAGATCGAAGATCAGTATATGCGGGATGCACGGTTGGCGTTAAAAGATGCCGAGGGAGCCATCGGGCAAGTTAAGCAGCTAGCCGATCCCGTTTTGGAAGCGAATAGTTGGTCGGTGTTGGCTCGCCTCTACAGCCGCGAAAACCAATTGCCCGCTGCTCTGAATGCTTATGGACAGCAGATCGCACTGCTGCGCCAGATCGGGGATCGACGCTACGAGGGCTTAACGTTGCTGAACATTGGCAGTGTGCTTGTCAACCTCGGTGAACTGAGTGAAGGAAATACGCATCTGCTAGATGCTTACAAGATTCTGCATCAGATTGGCGAACGCTCCGGCGAAGCAACTAGTCTAGTGAATCTTGGGTTAATCGCATGGCATCATCAAGCCTATGACGAAGCACTAGCCTATATGCAGCGAGGCTTGGCACTGCAACGCGCCCTTGATACCGAAGCCGATGTAGCCCGAACGCTGTTTTATATGGCAAATACCTATATCGCCAAACGCGAACTTTCTCCTGCGGCGGACGCACTGGATGAAGCCCGCGGCTTGTTTGAAAGTACCAGCCTCTTTCAGCATATTGCGGAGTTATACACAGCGTTGGCTGAGATCGATATACTGCGCGATGATCTTTCGGCGGCCCAAGCCGACATCAAACATTTGCTACCCCGCCTTGAACAGCGTCAGGTCAGCGATCTATTCCTGCCCGGTCTGGCCTATTGGCGTACTATTCAGGTACTTGAAAAGAGTGGCAATTTGGAACTCGCTGGCAAACTTCGTGCCGCTTTCCGCGCTCAAGCCGAGATAACGCTGAATCACCTGAGTGAAGCGCGACGGGATGCCTTCATCAATAAGATTTGGTATCACGCCGCGCTGTTAAACGAACCTGTTAGTTAATAACCTATTCTATTTTTGGTCCGTAAGCGGCACGGTTTCCGCGATTGTGCCGACACTGCCCTTATCGATTCCGACATTCAGGCTTGTGCCGTTGCCGTGCCATTCGGAAAAGTCAATATAAGCTGTGTCACCGGGATCAAGGGTTACACCGTCATTGGAAAAGGTCTGTTCGTGAGACTGTTCCACTCGTCTTGAGCCGTTCGAGTGCAACATCACGACGCATCCCAATATTTGACCTTCGCTCACCACCATCGCTAACTTGCCAAATATCTTCCTGAGCACTTGGTTGATCTTGTAAGGCTCGGCCTTCCAGAAGCGCTCAAGGCCAATCTCTCGCAGTTCTTGAAAGGCATCGGTGCGACTATTGACGATGCTGATAGACTCTACCTGTCGTTTAACCTCTGCAAGTTCGACTTCCAGCACTTGCAGACGTTGAGCCGCCTCACTGATACGCTCTGCATATATCTTGATGACAGCCGGATTGCTTTCGTCCACCTGCAAGCTGATTAGTTTGTTAATTTCGTTCTCTGCGCCTTTTATCGCCTTGACGATTGCGTTCATCTTGTGAGGCTGCTTGTGTCCTGCTGCTACCATTGTCAACTCATCCGGCGAACCTGCTTCCAGTAGCCTCTCTAGGATTCGCGTGACATACTCAATTGCAACAGGTTCAGGCAAGTACCTTCGTTCCTCGCAATTCGTGTTGAGAACACGCACATACCGACTTCGACACCGATAATACGGATACCTTTGGTGACTGTTGGCTAGGTTCATTCTATTTCCGCAACGGACGCATACAAGCAGACCGGAGAATTTATAGGTCGTTTTGCTCGAAGTTCGGCCTTTCCTATGTTCACGTCGCGATAATTCTGCCTTGACCGCATCAGCCAATTCGCCTGTGTAGACCGAAGGGAAGGCATTCCGTACAACTATCGTTTTTGCGTAAGGGAGAGGAGCGTCTTCATCGTATGCCCATTCACCCAGCTTGTTTTTATAATAGCGTGCTGAATGGCCCCAAAATACGGGATTTAACAGGTTGTGTCGGAAGCGTGGCAGCGTACTATATTTGACGCTCATCATTTCATCGATCTGGCGTAGAGAATGGCCTTCGAGAAAAAGTTCGGCAAACTCGTTCCAAAAATCTACCATTTTCTCGTTTAACACAATGCCTACTTCGTTGCCTTTCTCGTCATACACCTTTCGGTGAGAACTCGGCAGAACATTCGAGGCTCCGCCGTCCTTCGCCCTTCGATCCATGCCTTCTTTGTTGCGTCGTCGTCGCTCCCTCATTTCGGAAGTCGTGTTTACGCTATTAAATGCAGCTTGTATTGCGCCGTTCTGCTCGTCAATCATTCCGGTAGCTTGCGAATATATCTTCCCGCCCCTATAAATAATTTCCTCTGTAATTCGCGTGAGGAGCGAACTCGTGCGTCCCAACCGAGTCATATCACGTACCCACAATATATCGAAGCCAATAGGGTTTTGACTCCACAGATTTATCAGCTTTTGCAGGGCGAAATAACCGTTGGCCTTCATATCAGCGTTACAGTCATTGAGATCGAAGTAATCACGGCTAAAGCTAACTGTAAGAACTTCAAGTATCTGAATGCCCTGACTTTCCATCCAAGCCCGACCTTCACGTTCTTGCGCCCGCAAACTTTCTTTATCGTCTTTTGCTTGCTCTACTGTAGACACTGCACACCATATAACACCGCGAATCATATTTACACCCCTCTCCACAAATCGCCGTTTACCCGCACCAGCAGATGACAAACGCCCAATAATTTGTTATAATAATGAGCGTTAAGCAGACATTCATTTTACCGTTTTTTATCTCAGAACAGAAATTCGCAATGCCATCCGTCATGCAAGATCCTACATTCATCCCACTCACAATCGACGACTTGAACACAATGAGTCAGAAGGAATTTCAGGAGCGAATAGGTTGCTATCTGAGTCCTATGCCTTTGTACGAAGCGATAAGAGAATTAGAAGTAATCGCTCAAATAAACGAGCCGGAAGTGGTTGAGGCCGCAGCATAAGCAAGAAGAAAGCGCCTCGCGGCGCTTCTTAGTGAGTTTGTTAGTTTGTGAGTGAGTGTGTGTGTGCAGGAAAGCGCTAGTTGTTAAATCCGGCGAAGACATCGACCACTGGTGCGTCGGGCGACAGACTAATGCTCTGCCAATATGCGACATTGCGCTTGATTTCTTTCTTGTGTCCGAGCGTCGTCATACGTCGCGAGAACGCTGCATTGGACATTGGATTCTTGATACCTTGATTCCCCTTCTGATCGTCTAGGAACAATCTATAGAGTTTGCTAGCCTGTATTTCGCCTTCGTTGACGGTGTATTCAACCAAGAACGTACCAACTGCATCTTCGCTGTCCTTGTATTTCTTAGCTTCATTCTTGATCGACTCAGGGACATCTAGCCCGCGCTTGCTATATTCCATGAAGCCTTTGACCAGCCAAGCTAGAATTCCAGATGTTTCGGCCTTGAGTTTCTCCTCTAAGAATTGGTCGGCTAGGCGCTCGTGTGGCTTAGTCGGATTATCAACATACGACATCTCGAAGGGAACCAGAACCATGCGATACCAGAGGGCATTATCTTCGCTAGAGATATGCGGCAGATGATTAGTAAGCAAAAACAATGTAGGTATCGCTGAGATCGTAAACGTCTCCCCGTATAGCCGCCGAGTCGAAATCCCATCTCCGCCTGTGAGTTCCTTCACTGTAGCCGCATCCAACCGTGCGCCTTGACGAGTCTCCGAGAAGCACATGATGTGACGGCCCAGCATATTCACAATCTGTGGCTGTGCCGAACTACCGCCACTGTTGTATTTCTTCTCAATCAGAATGTCGCTTGCGCCCTTATCCATATACTCCCCAAGCACAAAATTCAAAGTATTCATGAGCACAGTCTTGCCGTTTTGCCCCTGTGCTCCGTGATAAACAAAGATCTTGCGTTCGTTCGTTAGTCCGGTAGCCGCGTATCCCGATAATCGCTGGACAAAAGGCTCGTAGTCTGGGTTGGCCCATAGTTCGCTCAGGAATTTGGCGTACAGTGGGGCAGGTTCATCCAAACCTTTCCATTCTGCATTGCAAACGTCTTTGATATAGCGCTCCGGTACTCCATTGGTGAGTTCGCCTGTACGGAAATCAAGGTCGCCGTTAAGCACGCCGAGGATATACGGATCTTGGCCCCAAATATCACCCTTGACGACAAGATCTCGTTGGGCTGAAGCCAGCGTCTTCACAGCGTTGATTTTTGGCAGGTCACGATATTTCTTCGACTGACGGACTAGCTTGCCGAATAGCATTTGATCTTTCGAGGCATTCTCCCCGCGCTGTGTCGCGACTAGAATTTTGCCACTAACCCGTTGAGCCGCCTCGATGTAGAGATCGGTTACGTGCGTCACGCATTCACCGATGCTGTTTAGCGCATCTTCTTTCCAATGCTGCCCATCCCACAATTACCACTTCTTAGTGGACACATCGAAGACGATTTTGCGCTTATACGCCTTTTCAAGTAGTTTTGCAACACCCATGTCGCCCAGATCTAAGCTGGCAACGATGGCTTCTTCGTCGATTGGGTTTGGTGCGGTATCCACACAGGGGCCGCTAGCGAGAATAGTAGATGCGGATTGAACATTTTGAACTGACATGGTAAAATTACCTTATTGAGTTTCGGGCGATAGTCCTATGAGCACCAGTGAGTTTCTGCACTGGTGTTTTTCGTTTCTAGGGCTTTTGAGAATTTTGGGAGATTTCAGTCGCTCGACGTGGGGTGAAGTTTGAAGTGGATGAGGCTATTTATTGCGTGGTTTATATTTCGTCCCTTTTTCGGGGCCGCGCTTGTGATTGTCTGAAACTTCACTCCACCTTACTACATCGTGTTTCCACATCAGCATCGGACGATCTCTAGCCAATGGAATGTCGCCTTCCCGAACTACTCGTCGGATATTTCTTGGTGTAAAACCAGTCAATTCCGCCGCCTCGTTCACCGTGAGAAGATCTTTCGTATCAGTCATGCACCTCACCTCATTTCTTCTAAACGTAAGAAAGATTTTACCATAAATAGAAGTAACTTACAAGGGGAAATGTGGGAAAAACGAAGTTAATCCCACATTCTAACTTATCACAAACTTTCGCCCAAAGTGGCTTGAAGTTACGGGGAGATGGGTCTAGGGGAAAGTGAAGGGGTGTGAGTCATTTGTGAGTCACTTGTAAAACGCCTCCCCTGCCGTTTACCTCCGCCAGCAGACGTTAAACCACCTACGCCTCACAAAAATTGTGAGTCACTTACCCTATTTTTCGACAAACCCCTATAGAAAATAATAATTCTATAGAGATAAGTCAAAAACGGCCCAAGTGACTCACAATTTTATTCCGATACAAGCCGTTTACTGTCTGCCTGACAAGCTAAATGGCCTCTTGCCAAGTTTGAAAGTGACTCACAAGTGACTCACGCCTACTGCGACTCAAAGCACGACCTATATATAGTAGAGAGAGTCTTCCAATACGAGACTCTTAAACCGAGAATCTCAAAGGTCACGAAAAAAAAGAGAGTCAAAGCCCTAGCCGACCATACACCTGCGTCCTTTACCAAGCGCTTGCACCCAAGTAGTTCTACGTCTACCGCGAATATTCGCAAAGCAATCGTGTTGAACAAACTCGTGGATCTCGTTCAGTAATCAAGATTTCTTTTTTTTAAAGGGAGTTAGTTCTACGTAGATACTCGCTTTTTCTTTTGTAGGCCAAAAAATCTGCGGCCTAGCGAGACTGAGTCTAGCGCGATCTAAGCCTGCATGTCACCCTCAGACCATCTCTTTCTTGTGTTACGCTCAATCCATGCGAAGGCGGAGGTGGTGTTGACTGCTAGCCGCAGGCAAGCACCAAATTGTCGATGCCTCACTGCATTACATTAAAAAAAAACTTAATAAATTTTGGTTGACGCGAACCTTACGTAGGTGTATCGTATACTTTATTAATTGCGTGGCGGTAAGGGGATTACATAATGTCTACATCTCGCGAGAAAATGCAGCAAGCCCGTGAACTTATTACACAAAAGCGCTATGACGACGCACGGGCAATTTTGCGAACGGTTAATCATGATACTGCATTGGATTGGTTGGACAAGCTAGACAAACTCGATCCGCCGCAGCCCGCCTTTTCCCCTAAAGAAGCCGCTGCTACCCCCAGAGAGTCTGCTGCGTCCCTAATTGATAGAGGGATAACCGCTAACATTGTCTGCATCAATGATCGTTGCAGGAATAAAATACCTTATGTAGTTTGGTTAAATGTCTACGAACAAGAATTTGTATGTCCTAAATGCGGTACCGTTTTTATGAGCAGCGTCGTTTTGGTCAAAGCCGTGCGGATTGAAACTTACCCAAACGGATATAGAATTAACGCTCTCAGAATTATAGGATGCGACGAACGAGAGAGAGATCTTGGTTTTCGCGGAACTTTGTCATTCCAGCCGAATGATATAGCAGTTTTCTCAAGATTTAAGGGTAGTTGGAGCGTCGTCCAGAATATAACGACTAACCGCTACATATTGTTGGCATCACCGCAAAGCAAAGCCGAACAAATCTTCCTATTGCTCATTGTTGCAACTATTTTTTGTGTAGTTATGTTTAGTTATTTCCAGAATTTGTATCAGCATTAAATAGACTTCTCGCGCACTATTATGAATCGCAATTGCGGTTGCAGAGGAATTTGCGGATAGACTTTGTAGAAAGTTCACCGTATTCCTAAAAAGATTGGACAAGAATAACGTGGATAATTCACCTGAGAAGCTGTATTACGAAATCGTGTTCCCCTCAGACGGTAAGCCAGAACTTATAAAACGTTCCGATGAACAGGCGGAAACTTCCAAAATATCTCTGAAAAGAAAATACACTGCACAACTAAATACCGACGATGGCCCTGTGGAAATCTTTATCTGTACTGAATTGGCTGATGGTCGGGATGAATTTTTGGGGATTGTCGCCACTTTAGCAAAGAGATTTAGAAACAGCCAGTTAATTTGAGCCGTCACAAAGCGGCGGGCAATCATGGCGTTCCGCCAGCCTAGACAAGTCTAGGGTTTCGCACCCAAAGCAAATTGGAATTCTTGATAAAGGTCAATTTCGATTTTGCCTGAATTGTTCTGGTTAGTTAGCATATATCCATACCAAGATGAGTTCTTCCAATCTGATCCCATTGGCAATGTCTTTTCCCTGAACAGCTTGGGATTGCTTTTATCCCATACCTTGATGTAGAACTGACCTCCCTCCTTGATTTCAATGAGGCAATAATCCCAGCGGTCAGCCACAAAGTTTAGAGTTCCATCAAGCTCTTGTCCGCCTATCCATTTGCCATCGACATCTGTAAGAGAGATTCTTAGGCTAGGATCAAAACCTGGCTTGATACCAATATATTTCTTACCCTGATATAGTTGGTCAATCAAAACGATGCCCGCACTTGTACCTGAACTATATCTAAATAGCGCTAATATTCCCTGCCCTTCTTTTAATCCCATTCTATGTGTCGCACCTGAGCCTTTTCCATCAATAACCAAATAACCATTAACTGGATTAGCCGTACCATGCTGTGCCCAATTCTTTACATAATCCGTTGTGTCATCAAATTCAGTTTTATAGGTGACTTGTGCATTCTGAATGAATTCCGAAGTTGATTTGATGGCTATTGTCTGTGTGATAATAGGAGGCGGATTAGTAGGATAACTTGTAACCGTTGCGGGATTGGTAGAAGGCAGTAAAGCCGTAGGATTTGGCGTATCGGTAAATGTCGCACTTGCGGTATTAGTCAAAACTATTGTTGCACTAGGAGTTGTTACCATAATCGAGACTGAGGGCGAGGATGGTATATGGATTGGAAGCGTGCCTGCATTTGTCTGGGGGGCAAAAAACCTCTGCCATCCTGTAGGAACATCTCCACTATATATCAGATCCCCATTTAAGGTTATGCTATATTTCCCTTCGGGGACACCCTTCACTTCAAAATGTCCATCTTTATCCGTTACTGCTTGTTGACTAATACCATTGGAATTAATAATTATCAGGATCGTATCACCTGAAACAGTACCATTAATATTTACTATATTACCAATCACTGTAGCGGGCTGTGAAATGACTAAATGAATGATCACGAGGAAAAAGCTGGTTCCAAGCCAAGTCAAACCTGCTGTACCCCACGTCCATCGATGAGCGAGAACCAGCACTCAAGTCAGTATTAAACCTGCCACTGCTGTTCCAATAGGTTGTACGAGGCTTATGGGCAAAATTGCTTGAAGCAACCCAAAGGCCATGAGCATGAGTCCTATTACAATACCGATTGGCTGGAATGGTGCTAGCGGATCGGGTTGATTTGATGACATGAGATAGAATCCTCTGTACAACGGATATAAATATCTAGGTGCACTTCACGTTTGCTAGCATCGCTTTTCTGAATGACTATTTTGTGGTGAACACAAACCTAATAAATTCACATGTAAAGTTAAGATGAGCTTATATCTTACTATCTAAAGGCTACAATGTCTAATATGCTACATATACAGAATCGAATTGCACGACAAAACTGCCTTCGGTGTAGAATGCTTGGAAACAATCGACGGAGAGTGAATATGAATAGTAACGAGCTAAGAAAAAGATTGATGGACTATCGCGAGTTCGGTTGGGACGTATATCGGGATATGTATCTAAGCATGGAAAAGGACATAGCCGCTTTTAACGAAGTTGATATTATTGCGGGAGAAGCGCTTGAAGATGGATTGCGTGTCCGCATATTCTTTAATCTAACAGAAGAAGAACGTGACCTAATCGATTCGCCTTATTTCGAGTGGATTGATTATCCGCAGGGCATGTTGTATTACCCGACAAGGAGCGACTGGTTTGATCCCGAAGCAATTCATATTCAATATCGCAGCGAAATATCTGTCGAAAACTTACAAAACTATGACGCAATGCTACGTATTTTACACAAAATATTCTGGCTGGCGGGCGACCTACGAGAAGAAATTAATCGGAATCCAGAGAAAACACCAACAACACACCTAAAAGGTCGTTCATTTGTCGATCAGCCTGAACTATGGCCTCACTTAACCCATATTTTTAGATGGTGGGATGAAGTTGGATTACCCGTATGGCCTCCGATTGATTTCCTTAGACAGACGTTTGCCCAAATCCAACAAGAAGACATGACACGTCAGGGCTACGTTTATCTTATCGAAGGTGTTGAGGATTGGTTCAAAATTGGGCGCAGTAAAGAAGCGGTTGAACGCATTGAAAAGTTAGGCGTAGTGCTTCCCTTTCCCATAGAAACCAGACATATTATCGTTACCGATGATATGTATAAGGCAGAGAGCAAACTGCACGAAATCTTCTCTGAGCGTCGAGGGCGTGGGGAATGGTTCAAGCTAAATGCAGATGAGGTTCAAGCAATTTGTGGGCTAAAGGACATTTTCTTTATGCCGCAAAAACTCAAGCACCCAGGATAGCGCTTCATCATCGCTAACTTCTTATTCTTTGCAATACGATATTTAGAATTTGCCTCTGTGGATTCTCTTGTGCATTTTGGATAGCCTCTTGTATGAGGCTATTGCGTAACTCTACGGGAACAGTTTTTAACGCTTCACTTGCAAGCTCCATACTTTGCGTTGGTTGTCTAAAATCTATCCAGCGAACAATGGCTCTAACTCCTTCATCTCCCAATTGCGTTAAAGCGCTCAATAGTTGCTGACGTAATCCTATACTCCACCCCTCCCAACCTTGCGTCTCTTTCAATGCCTTTTCTATCAGAGGAATTGCTTCTACAACATTCATTTTCGCAAGCGCCTGAGCAGCAGGGCCTTTCAGCCTTAAAAGTCTTGTATCCTGTAATGCTCTGAGCAAAGGTTCAATAGAACTAGGGTCTTTAATAGAACCTAAAATATTAGCTGCCGTAAGCCGAAGTTCTAGCTCATCTTGGTCTAAAAGAAATCTAGTCACCCGACACCTACCAACCACAAGGATGAAAGTTAGGCAGAG
>JBDTVG010000017.1:0-25705 GCA_040007395.1 Chloroflexota bacterium | reverse complement strand
CCGGCATTTTCCTGCCCTGCAAGCCCTTTCCCTCCTACTGTCGGGTGACTAGCATAAAACTTGACCAGCCGAATTTTCTAGCCGACCTTACCCCAGGAGCCGGAAAAACTATACTTGCTGCGCGTATAGCGCACGCTGGCCTTAGCGATGGACGCTATGAACAGATATTGGTAGCTTGCCCTACGGAACTACTCAAAGTTCAGTGGATGGAAAAACTAGCTCTAGTCGGTATAGAGATCAATCCTTATTACAACAGTGGTGATCTTCTCCAGTCAGGCTATCGTGGCGCAGCCTTGACATACTCCCAAATCTCTAGAGGCGCACCCGTTTTTCGTATGCTAAGTTCTCGTCACAAAACGCTAGTAATCATGGATGAGCCACACCATCTTGGTGAAAATAAGACTTGGGGAGACTCTATCCGCTTTGCATTTGATAATGCTGTTGCTCGACTTTTGATTACCGGAACTGCGTGGCGTTCAGACAATAATCCGATTCCGTATGTTGAGTACCCGAATGGTGAAGGGAAGTCTCATTACGTTTATTCCTACAAGGATGCAATCAGAGATGGAGTTTGTCGTTACGTAGTATTTCCGACCTACGAAGGAACAATGGAGTGGGTTAGCGGACGTTCTGGCGAGATACAGCAAGCGAGTTTTAAAGCGCAGATGAATGAGCAAGCGTCTTCCGAGCGTCTCAGAACTGCATTGAATCCCAATGGAGAATGGATCGCTCAAGTTCTACGTGATGCACATACAAAACTTATGGAATGCCGCACGATGGGACATCCGAATGCTGGCGGACTCATCGTTTGCATAGAC
The DNA here is from genome assembly GCA_040007395.1 of Chloroflexota bacterium. Taxonomy (GTDB): domain Bacteria; phylum Chloroflexota; class Anaerolineae; order Aggregatilineales; family UBA2796; genus DATGFK01. Next base: position 24,887 of record JBDTVG010000017.1, on the reverse strand, counting down.
GAACGTCACGCTCAAAGAATGGCGGAAGTTGTAAAGCGGATTACTAATTGTACACCACTTGTCGTGACTTCAAATACGACTGATGCCGACATGGAAATTGAACGTTTCGCAAAAAGCACACAAGAATGGCTCATTGCAATCAAGATGGTAAGTGAGGGTGTAGATATTCCACGCTTGCGTGTAGGTGTCTATGCTACAAATGTCACGACCGACCTATTCTTTTGCCAGTTCGTTGGGCGATTTGTGCGCTGGACTAACGGCCTGCCTGAGCAAACCGCCTATGTCTATATCCCGGAAGATGCACGTATCGCGGCGTGCGCTTATGGAATTGCTCAAGAGCGCAACCATGTACTAAGAGAAGAAACCGCTGAGGATGAATACGATGAATGGATTGATCCGCGAGATGGAGAGGTAAGGGTAGCTCATTTTTTAGGCCAATTAGCGCAGAAGCGCAGCACAATGGCGCTATTGTAGATACCGACAAAATCCCTGTAGATGAGTTAGATCAGGTTCGCCCATTAGCTGATCAGTTTGGACAGTCGCCGGAAGTTATGGCCCGTATCCGCCGCATTATCTTGCAAGAAAAAGGGTTGTACCCAGTTCAGACGGAAAAACAGCCAGTTGAACCAGCACGTCCCAAGTTCCGCCAAGCCGAAAAATTGGGCGAAAAAGTGAATAATTTAGTTAGCATATATGCCTCCATGGTGGGATGGGAACAAAAAGAGATTCATACAGAGTGGATGCGTCTAGGCGGCAAATCTCAAAAACTAAAAGATGCCGAGGATATGGAAACTAAACGTAAATGGTTGGTCGATTTGATAGAAATGGAGAGAAAACGCCGTGGCGAATCTACTTCATAACGAAACGGTAGCGCGGGCATTGTCGCAGGCAATAGCAGATGGCGATATAGCATTAGGCAGTGTCCCAGGACTCTTACGGCGCGTCCTAACCGAAGATATGTGGCGAAAACGTATCCTGCCTGAAACAGGGCAATCAGTTGAATTTGAGCGTTTCGAGGATTTCGTTACTACTGACCCACTTGAAGGATTAGGCACGACATTAGAGGTAGTCAAATCGTTATGCAAGCGGGATGAGGACGTCTTAACCCTAATTGATCAGGTGACAAAAAAGACCTTGAACGGCAATGGGATCAATCAACCCTCAGAGGGAGTTATACACAACACCCTACCGCCCCAACATGGCGCATCCCGCGAATATACTGTCGTTCTTCTCGAACGCGACGGTCATAACGAGTTAGCCCAACAAGTGCTTAATCGTCAGATTAGCGCAGCGGAAGCCCGTCGTCAGGCTGGGTACGAGATGAGAAGAAGGGCTATCAGCCTTGACGATCCCGTCAGTGCCGCCCGGACAATCTCTAAATACATGCACCCAGAAGCCATCAAGGAACTGATAGCACTATTGCAGCAATCCAGTATCAAATAACTTGTGAAATCCGCCCCCAACCCCTAGGCCCTTCGGGGCTTTTTGATCCCCAAACTGGCAAAAATATACCGGCAATCAATTGGAAAATCCTGACCTCACACCTTGCGGCGGGCGCGTACTCCATAGGTGATTAATGCAATGCCCACACCAATGAGGATTACGCCAACCCCTAGCCAGAAGGTAACGCCAGTCATTGAAGACCCAAGCAGAATACCCGCGCCTTGGAGAGAGAAAACTGAGCCAACGAGAACGAGTAGTACACCGAGTATTGGAAGTGCTATTTTCATTTTTCCTGTTGTCAACCTCTATTGCCGAATATCTCGATAACCAAATTCTACGATACGCGACCATTCACCGCATGATGTGTCTGGAGGCTGCGTACCTTGAGTGGCTTGTTGTGCAGCGCCTTTATGCCTTGCACAGTCGCTTGTGCTGCTGACAGTGTAGTCGTAATCGGCACACGGTATTGATAGGCCACACTGCGAATCGCGATACTATCATCGTGCGCCTGACCGCCCAACGGCGTATTGATAATCAATTGGATCTTATCGCTACGCATCGCATCAAGCGCATTGGGTGTACCTTCATTGATCTTCTTGACACGCTCGACAGGTAAACCCTGCCGTTCCAGAAAATCGGCAGTACCCTCAGTCGCCAATAGGGTAAAGCCCAAATTATGCAAGTCACGGGCGAGTTTGCTTACAGCGCTCTTGTCAAGATCGTTGACGGAGATAAATACAGTGCCGCTGGTCGGCAAAAGCATATCGGCGGCGATCTGCGCTTTAGCAAAGGCGTGTCCGAACGAGGACGCATGACCCATCACTTCGCCTGTACTCCGCATTTCTGGGCCAAGTCGTGCATCTGCGCCGGGGAATTTGCGGAAAGGTAGGACAGCCTCTTTGACAAAAAAACCGTTCACATGTGGCTCATCCATGAAACCAAGATCGACCAATGTTTTTCCGGTGGCGATCTGCGCGGCATAGCTGGCAAGCGGAATCGCCGTCGCCTTACTGACAAATGGTGTCGTGCGGCTGGCGCGTGGGTTAACTTCCAGCACATAGACGACATCATCTTTGATCGCGAACTGGATATTGAACAACCCTTTAACCTGTAACGCCAACCCGATTCGCTCAGTATATTCGCGGATCTGATCCAGATAGTAGTAGCTGATCTTGTAAGGGGGCAGTACGCACGCGCTGTCGCCAGAGTGAACGCCCGCTTCTTCAATGTGCTGCATAATCCCGCCGATAGTAACATGCGTGCCATCTGCCAGCGCGTCCACATCGATCTCGAAAGCATCTTCGAGGTAACGATCTATCAATACAGGTTTGCCGTCCCACGCGATGTCCTCACGCAGTACCGCTTCGAGCGACTCACGGGTGTAGCAGATCGCCATGCCGCGCCCGCCAAGTACGAAGCTGGGACGCACCAATACCGGATAGCCGATCTCATCGACAGCCGCCATCACCCCTTCCGGCGAACGGGCGATCCGTCCGTCGGGCTGCGGGATATGCAACTGCGCCATAAACGAATTGAACGACTCGCGATCCTCAGCGATATTAATCGCGTCAATCGAAGTCCCCCAGATCGGAGCGCCCGCGTCGTGAAGCTGTTGCGCGATATTGAGCGGAGTCTGCCCGCCGAACTGCACGAGAATGCCGTCGGGCTTTTCGGTGTCGATTACGTTCATGACATGCTCGAAGGTCAACGGCTCAAAGTACAGGCGATCAGCGGTGTCGTAGTCAGTGCTGACCGTCTCTGGGTTGCAATTAATCATGATCGTTTCGTAACCAAGTTGGCGCAGCGCAAAACAGGCATGGACACAGCAGTAGTCAAACTCGATACCCTGTCCGATCCGGTTTGGTCCGCCACCGAGGATGATCACCTTTTTGCGATCCGAGGGATCGGCTTCACAGTCGCGCTCATAGGTGCTGTACAGATACGGCGTGAACGCCTCGAACTCCGCCGCACAGGTGTCTACTCGATAGAAATTGGCTTTTACGCCATGTTTCTTGCGTTCGGCTCGGATACTGAGTTCGTCGGTTTTGAGCAGTTCCGCCAGAAATTTATCGGAGTAGCCAAGCTGCTTGAACAAACGCCAGAATGCCTCACCGCCGCCGTTTTCAGCGTACATTTCTTGAACCATCGGCAGCGTGTAAGTCCGCAAAATATCGGCTTCTAGTTGCAGATTGCGCAACTGCGCCACGAACCAAGGATCGTATTGCGTGATATTCGAGATCGAGCTAACAGAGTCGCCGCTTTTGTCGTGACGCAGCGCCGACGCGATATAATAGAGGCGTTGAGCCGTTGGGACAGACAGCATATCTGGCTGCACTTCGTAATCTGTCGAACCGAAGCCATACATGCCAATATCCAGTCCACAGATCGCCTTTTGCAGCGCTTCGGGGAAGGTGCGACCAATCGCCATCACTTCGCCAATGGCCTTCATCTGCGGGCCAAGCGTGCTGTCGATCCCCTTGAACTTCTCGAAGTTCCAACGCGGAATCTTGACCACCACATAATCCAGCGATGGCTCGAAGCTGGCAGGTGTTTTTTGCGTGATGTCATTGGGGATCTCATCTAGCGTATAGCCAACTGCCACCAATGCTGCGATCTTAGCAATCGGGAAGCCTGTCGCTTTGCTAGCCAACGCCGATGACCGTGATACACGCGGATTCATTTCGATCACGATGACACTGCCATCAGCGGGATTTACAGCAAACTGGATATTCGCGCCGCCTGTTTCCAGCCCCACTCGACGGATAATCAATTTTGCCATATCGCGCAATCGCTGCAATTCGCGATCCGTGAGCGTTTGGACGGGCGCAACAGTGATGCTGTCGCCTGTATGAACACCCATCGCGTCAATGTTCTCGATGGAACAGACGACCACGAAGTTATCCTTACGATCCCGCATTAATTCGAGTTCGTATTCTTTCCAGCCAATGACCGATTGCTCGATCAGCACTTCTTGTACGGGGCTTTCGCTCAAGCCGTTGGCGGCGACACGCCGTAAGTCTTCGACATTGTAAGCAATCCCGCCGCCGCTGCCCCCCAACGTAAACGAGGGGCGTACCAATACTGGATAGCCGATTTGGTCGGCGGCGACAAGCGCATCTTCGAGTGTGCCAACGACTTCGCTAATCGCACTGGTTAACCCGATCTCGGCAATGGCCTCCTTGAAGCGCTTGCGATCCTCGGCAATATCAATCGCTTCAGCCGTTGCGCCAATGAGTTCCACGCCGAAATCAGCCAGTGTGCCGTTGTTGTAAAGCGCCATCGCCAGATTCAGAGCCGTTTGCCCGCCCATCGTCGGCAGCAGTGCGTCGGGTCGTTCGCGCTCAATGATCATCCGCAGCATGTCGGGCGTAAGGGGTTCCACATACGTTGCATCGGCGAATTCGGGATCAGTCATGATAGTCGCTGGATTGCTATTGATCAGCACCACGCGATAACCTTCACGGCGCAGCGCCTTGCACGCCTGTACCCCGCTGTAGTCAAATTCGCAGCCCTGCCCAATCACGATGGGGCCAGAGCCGATAACTAGAATTGTCTTAAGATCCGTTCGTTTTGGCATGTATCCTGAACTTTTCCGTTTGCATCAGCTTGTCATTTGATTTTTGTTTTATTAGGATGGTTGGCGTAATAAGCATCAAGCGCCACAAGCGTTTCATCATACCCAATCTGTTTCAGTGTTGTCTCAACGTCAATGGGATGTTCACCGACTAATCGCCAGAGTTCATGGACTGCGCCAAGCACACTCGCCCCCGGATGCTCAAAGTTCGTCTGGAGCGACAACAATCCCCAAGGATTCAAATGCGCTGCCATTATCAGCACCAGATATTCGCTGTGCATCCCCAAATGCTGGCGGTATACCTCCACCACTTCTGCTAGCGCATAGATCCCTTCGAAAATAGTTTCCTCATTGTCAGCCTGTTCAAGGCGTTCGAGGTATACCTTGAGAATGACATTATTAGCAAGCTCCATGTTAGTCATCCGCCGCCGCACGGCAGTCGTTACAGCATCGCGGGCCTTCCAGATTCGCCAGTGATCAAAAGGATCTTGAATCTGGGGTGGCAACACTTTGGCATCTGCCAATGCCAGAATTCTTAGGTCAGGATCGTGCATGGACGCTCTCGACAAGCGCGACAAAATCGTCGAATAAATCCAGTGCATCGTGCGAACCTGGGGCCGCTTCTGGGTGATACTGTACACTGAATGCTTTGAGCCGATCACAGCGTAAGCCTTCGATGCAGCCATCGTTTAGATTGACTCGTGTCACAGTTACATCATCGGGCAGAGATCCCGCTGTGACTTCAAAACCATGATTGTGAACAGTGATCGTCACTTTGCCGCTTTCAGGATCGCGCACGGGTTGGTTTCCGCCGCGATGACCAAATAATAGTTTGTGTGTCTGCCCACCAAGCGCCAACCCCATCAACTGATGGCCTAAGCAGATCCCAAACATCGGGACTTGGCCTAGCATCTCGCGAATCGCATCAATCGCATAGGTCACGGCAGCAGGGTCGCCCGGCCCATTTGAAAGGAATACGCCGTCAGGGTTCATACTCATCGTTTCGGCGGCGGTCGTCGTTGCAGGAACGACGGTCACGCGGAAGCCACGCGCCGTGAGCAACCGCATAATGTTATGCTTGATGCCAAAATCGTAGGCGACGATATGCCCACGCATCCCCGATGTGGTTGTGTCGCTGTACCATGCCGGATCAATGGGTTCTTCCCAAACATAGGGCGCTTGGCAAGTCACCTCTTTGGCGAGATCCAGATTATCCATACCAGACCAGCGCTGCGCTTCCCATAGTAATAATTGCGTATCGTCTGCCATTTCGCCATGCGCGATCACGCCGCGCATTACGCCACGCGTTCGCAGATGGCGCACTAGAGCGCGTGTCTCGACCTCGGTAATCCCGATCACATTTTGCTTACGCAAATACTCATCGAGTGTGGCTTGTGACCGCCAATTACTGACAACTGGACTAATGGAGCGCACGGCGAAGCCCGCCACCCAAATCTTCTCAGATTCCGGGTCATCGCTGTTTACGCCCACGTTGCCAACATGCGGCACAGTGCTCACCACGATCTGTCGATGATATGATGGATCGGTCAGCAATTCCTGATAGCCAGTCATGGAGGTGTTAAAAACAACCTCACCGACCTGCATCCCCATTGCGCCGAACCCTTTACCGGGGAACCGACTACCATCTTCCAATACAATCACTGCTTGCAATACGACCTCTCACTTCGTTAGTGGATTATCTTCTTCCGGCGGAACCAGCGGCTCGATCTGCGCGATGAGTGCGGGAATATCGTTCCGGATGGTAACCCAAACCCGGACAATATCTACCTTATTGTAGTTGTGAATTAAGATGTTACGCATTCCAGCCATTTCTTTCCAAGGTATTTCTGGATGACCTGTTTTAAAAGTACCTGAAAGTTGCTGAACGGCTTCTCCGATTATTGCGAGTCGCCGAATAACCGCATCCTGCCGCATAACATCAGCTACAAAATCGTTTTGCTCAAATCCTTCTACAAATTGTTGGATCAGGTGGGCAGCCTGAATAATATCAGATAGATAGTTCAGATCTTGTGGCATAGATTACCTGTACAGTGCTGAGTATTTCCTTGCGGCGGATATAATTTGGGTCTTTCTCCAAAGTAGGACGTTCGCCTAAATCCACCTCGCGCCCGAAGATCTCGCTCAGTTCGTCGCGCATATGCACAATATCGAATAGTGACCAGCCCACACCCGGCGCGAAAGTTACTAGCACATCTATATCACTGTCAGGTCGGAAGTCATCGCGCAGCACCGATCCAAACAGCGCGAACTCGATCACTTGCCAACGGCGGCAAAACTCGGCAATGCGATCCATTGGTAGGTCTATCGCAAATTTCGCTTGAGTCGTTTTAGTTGGCTCTGTCGCTTCAGCCATTGAATTACACTCCCGCACTCACTTTGATCTGGAATTTGCGCAAGCCTCGTGGATAGTTGCCCGCCAGAATATCCGTGTATTCGGTGCTGGCAGACCAGCGATCCAGTTCCTTGACACGCTCGACAATAAATGGGTGCGCATCTTCGCGAGTTTCGGCTAACAGACGATAAAGTTGATCCAGAATATTTTGATCGGGCATGGCTTCGTAGATACGAGCTTGTTCCAGAAAGGCTTCCAAACTGAGTTCGCCTGCCAGCTTTTGTGTACCGCCCGCAAGTTTAGTCAGGGTGGAAAGCACCGGACGGGGGGTTTGCATGACCAACAGCGAAGCCCGATCTACGCTCAGTTCGGCGCGGCGCTGCCATTGGATCAACGCAACCTTGAGCGCTAGCAAAACGGGTACGCCAATCCCAAAAGTGGAATGTGTGATCTGGACAGTCAGAATGGTCAACAGATTTGCCATTGTCAAATAGAGCATGTGGCCGCATTTGATGTGACCCAGTTCATGGGCGATCACTGCCATCGTCTCGTCATCGTCCATCAGATCGAGCAACCCTGTGTAGAGCATGATATATGGCTTGGTATAGCCAAAGGTAAAGGCATTGACGACTGGTGACTGCTGAACGTAAAGTTCTGGTTCTGGTACATCAAGGATCGCGCAGCTTTCCTGCAACATGGCATACAGTTTAGGAAACTGCGTTGGCCCGACACGAACGCTACTCGCAATGTTATAGACATATAGCAGCCGCTCATAGCCGAATTCGAGGAACTTAGCGACTAGCAGATCGAAACCGATCAACATTTTGAGATTCTCGGTAGCCTGCCGATCCAATGGATGCTGGAACGCACTCGGATCGATGCTCTCAAACTTAACCCGACCCGACTCAGAGGTTATCGCATTATTCGCCATCGTTTAGTGCCTCACTTTACATTACGTCAGTGTATTACGCTTCATTCTACCTTAAATTAGCCCTCACCCTAAATCTCTATTCGACTGATTACGCATCTTCGTCGCTTTCTGTTTCATCCACAAGATGTGTATGTTCAGGCGGTAGTGATTTTCCCCATAGGATTGCGATAATTTCGTCACCGTAGCTGGCGATTTTGCGCCCCCCAATTCCTCTGATGACACCCAAACTTTAGGATGTCTTAGGCTTTTTCCTAACAATATTCTTGAGCATAGCATTCGAGAAAAGTATAAAGGGGGCAAGCCCTAAATTAGCGGCACGCTGATTTCGCCATGTGCGTAAGGCTTCGTAAAGGATCTCATCAGCCGCATCAAGTGGAATTGGAGTGACTTCTTCACTTATACCAAAATCGGACGGCTGACTGAATGCTGACCTATTCCCTGTAGATGTTTCCTCGTAAAAGATGAGTACTGACCAAGCGGCTCCATGCGTACCAACATTGACAAGCGACGAGTCAATACGCTTGATTTCTCTCGCCTTGAGGAAGTCGTTTAATTCAGATTCGTCCCGTATCCGATACGAATCATGCAAGCGGATCATGAAGGTTTTGACTTTGGTAATGGTTGTTGTCATCAGTTGTGTTTACTTCTTTACCGGGTATACCACCCTCAGATCTGCTTGCAGTTAATTGCAATAAATGGTAACAGCTCAGCTAGGACAACGGTTATTCAAGATGTAGGCTTTGCGCATATAACTCAATAGGTCCTGTCATGAATGTGCCATACAGAGCTGGCGTATTCGACTTATTATGGGCCGTATGATGCGCGCCAAATGGTGCGCCATCGTACTACTCCCGGTTCGCTAGAATCTGAAACACAGGAAATGACTTTGCCACAGTTTCGAACGCCGCGATTGGGGCATCTTTGTCCACGGGTATATGGGGCCGCGCACCATTCGCGCGTTGAAGGTAAACCTTCAGAATTGGTGCGCGCTGCTCAACCGGTACTTCTTCAAGAGTAACCGAGGTGCGGCTACCACTCCGAATAAATGCCTTTCCGTGGGCAGCGCGGACATTTTTTACCCACTGTGCCTCGTCGCCGAGCATTGAGACCAGATAACGCCGTCCATCGACCAACGCCAAAACTACCGGAAACGAGATGATTCTTCCCGATTTTCTTCCCGTTACTTGCAATGTGACAGCATAGTTCGGCGCGATACCCGATGAGGCGATAAATTCCCACACTTTGTTGGCTGCTCGCGCGACAAAATTGGGATGTTGACCGTTGTATATCCAACGCTTAAAGACTCCGAATGCCATTTGTGATTCCATTCCTTCCGCTTAGCTTGTTTTCCGCAGTTTTGCCCCAAATTGATTTTGCCGGAGCACATCTGTCAAAACCAATTTGTTTATGCCGCCTCATAAATTGCGGGGCGATAGCGTGGTTCGGGGATGGGCAATCCCTTTTCACGTATTGTTTCGATAATGGCTGCTTTCGCAAGCAATACTTGTTCCAATGCTTCTTGTGGGCTATCTCCGAATCCTGAACACATCCCGAAATCTGGAATGTCTTCGCTATAAAAGATGTTAACGTGATAATCCTTCACGCGGTGTTTGCCGCCTCTAGCCATGTTTCGGCTTGGGCGATCTGCTGGCGGACGGCTTCTGGTGATGTGCCGCCGGCTGCTTGACGCTTGGCAACCGATGCAGCAAAGTCGAATACAGTGTAGACATCCGACTCAAAAGTGCGGCTGATTGACTGATAGTCTTCAAGCGTGAGGCGAGAAAGCGGCATACCCAAATCCAGCGAACGGCGTACTAGTCGCCCGACGATACTGTGTGCGTCCCGGAACGGTACGCCCTTTGCCACCAGATAGTCGGCAACATCGGTAGATAGCATCCCTTCGTCGAGTGCGGCTAGCATTCGTGCCGGGACAAACCGCATCGACTCGATCAGTCCAGTGAGCGCCGGAAGCAACGTTTCAATCGTCTCAACAGTGTCGAACAGCGGTTCCTTGTCTTCTTGCAAATCTTTGTTGTAGGTCGAAGGCAAGCCTTTGAGCGTATTCAGCAGTCCCGCCAGATGCCCTGCGACGCGGCCTGCTTTGCCGCGTGCCAGTTCTAATACATCGGGGTTTTGCTTTTGTGGCATCAAACTTGAGCCAGTGGTGAAGCGTTCATCCAGCTTGATAAAGCTAAACTGAGGGCTGCTGTACAGAATCACGTCTTCGGCAAGGTGGCTCAAGTGAACCATCAACAGTGAAGCTGTTGCCATAAACTCAACAATGAAATCGCGATCTGAGACAGCATCCAGACTATTTTCGGTAATCCCAGTGAAGCCCATTGACTGTGCTAGCGCCATCCGATCCATTGGATAGGGGATACCCGCCAACGCCCCCGATCCGTAGGGGCTAATCAAGGTAGACTCGCGGCAAGCACTGAACCGCTTCATATCGCGAGTTAGCATCCAGAACGTACTGAGCAACCAGTGGGCAGTGGTAATCGGCTGTGCCGCCCGCAGATGGGTATAACCGGGCATAAGCGTCTCGACATGCTGTTTAGCTTGTTCCAGTAATGCTGATTGTAAGGCTAATACATGAGCCTTGACGCGATCAATAGCTTGAGTTTGCCAGTGACGTATATCGGTTGCGACCTGATCGTTGCGACTGCGACCCGTGTGCAGTTTGCCAGCTACAGCGCCTATTAACTCGCCAAGCCGCCGTTCGACTGCTGTATGAATATCTTCGTCGTTGGGCGCGAAGGCAAAACTACCCTCCTCAAATTCGGCGGCAACTTGCTGCAAGCCCGTCGTGATCTGCTGTGCTTCGTCGGCAGTCAGCACGCCTGCTTGCGCTAAGGCTTGTGCATAGCCGATGCTGCACGCGATGTCACTGTTGTACAATTTTTTATCAAACGGCAAACTGTCATTGAGTTTACGCAGTGATTCTGCCGCCTGTGATTCATAGCGGCCTGCCCATAACGTTCTGGAGAGTTCACTCATGTGCGATAATGTCCATTGATGTCCACATAATCGTGGGTCAGGTCGCAAGTCCAAACAGTCGCTTCTTGGTTGCCTAAGCCAAGATTGAGGCGCACATTTACTTCGGGCTGTGCGGCGATTGCATTGGCACGATCCTGATCATAGTCGAGGGGCGTGCCGTCTGCCACAAGTTGCAGGTCGTCGTACCACAGCGACAGCTTGCTTTGATCAAGCGGGACTCCGGCACGACCTGCTGCGGCTAGAATGCGCCCCCAGTTGGCATCACCGCCGTAGAACGCTGTCTTAACCAGTGGCGAAGTCGCAATCGTGTTGGCGATCTGGTGGGCTTCGTGGGCAGTGTGCGCGCCGATGACCTGCAAGGTAATAAACTTGCTAGCCCCTTCCGCATCCTTGACCAAGCCTTGCGCCAGCGAAATGCACACCGCACTCAGACAACCTGTGAAACGTTCTAACTTGTCTTCCGTGATCTCAATGCCGCTGGCTCCACTTGCCAGAACAAGCAACGTATCGTTAGTGCTCATATCGCCATCGACGACAATGCAGTTGAAGCTGCGCTCGACAGCTTCATTGAGGGCGCGTTGCAGCAGGTTCGGCGCGATCACTGCGTCCGTAGCGATCACTGAAAGCAGGGTCGCCATGTTGGGGGCGATCATGCCCGCGCCTTTGGCAATCCCCGTAATCATGATTGTATCGAGTTCGATGGTCGCCATTTTGGGCTGTGTATCAGTGGTCATTATCGCTTTGGCGGCATCAGCCCACCCATCAGGACGTAGTGCGGCGACGGCTGCCGGGATGCCTGCTTGCATCTGTGTCATCGGCAGTTGCACCCCGATCACGCCTGTAGACATGACCAGCACTTCTTCGGGCTTGCAGCCAAGCCCTTCGGCTACCCATTCGGCTTGCTGTGCAGCATTACGCAAGCCTTCATCGCCCGTACAAGCGTTGGCAGTAGCGGTATTGACTAGCACGGCGCGAATGCTGGTTGGGTTAGCCTGTAACCGCGCCTGATCAAGCAAGACAGGCGCAGCCTTAACCAGATTTGTGGTGAACACACCCGCCGCCGTACACGGCCTATCGGCGGCAATGAGCGAAAGATCGGGCGAGGGTGGTCTGCCAAAGTAAGCCCGCAGACCCGCGTCGATTCCACTGACGGTGAATCCTTGGACGTTCCGTACCGAGCGTCGTACTCGTTCGAGTTTTGGCCGGGTTTTATCCATTGCGGTTAGTCCCGTTTGAACTTGTCGTAGTCGGGCTGGCGATAGTGGCTGATGCCGTCACCCTCGATAGACAACATGGCTTCAACTTTGTTGGGCAGTCCAAACAGATGAATAAACCCTTCAGCATCTTTCTGGTTATAGATGTCCATTTGCCCGAATGAAGCATAATCTTCGCGGTATAGGCTGTTGGGTGATCTACGTCCAGTGACGATTATGTTGCCCTTGTACAGATCCAACCGGACTTCGCCGGTTACATTGCGCTGTGTCACATCCATAAAGCCGTCCAACGCCTCGCGCAGTTGCGAATACCATTGCCCGTTGTAGACCAATTCGGCGTACTTCAAGGAAAGCTGCAATTTCTGATGCAAGGTGGATTTGTCGAGGCAAATGCTTTCCAACGCCTGATGCGCTTTGTACAAGATCGTGCCGCCGGGAGTCTCGTATACGCCGCGTGACTTCATGCCGACCAGACGATTCTCAACGAGATCGATCCGCCCAATGCCGTATTTGCCGCCGAGGATGTTCAGTGCATTGAACAGATCAAGCGGCTCCATCGTGGTTCCGTTGAGCGCCACCGGGCAACCTGACTCAAAACTCAGCGTAATCGTTTCGGTACGATCCGGCGCACCTTGCGGACTGGTGCTTAGAACGAACATCGATTCTTCGGGCTGTGTCCAAGGATTTTCCAGCGGACCGCCTTCGTGGCTCATATGAAACAGATTGCGATCCCGACTGTAGATCGACTTGAGGGTAGCGGAGACAGGCACATGATGTTTTTCGGCGTAGGCAATGGCATCTTCACGACTGCGGATAGTCCATTTGTCGTCACGCCATGGCGCGATAATGCCTAACTTTGGATTGAGCGCCATGACCGATACCTCGAAGCGCACCTGATCGTTGCCCTTACCTGTGCAGCCATGCGCCACAGCATCCGCGCCTTCTTGCTCCGCCACGTCAACCATATGATGCGCGATTAGCGGGCGGGCAAAAGATGTGCCAAGCAGATATTCACGCTCGTAAACCGCCCCAGCACGCATGGTGGGGAAGATAAAATCGGTCAAAAATTCGCTGCGTAAATCATGAATCACCAGCTTGCTTGCACCACTGGCTTTGGCTTTGGCTTCTAGCCCATCGAGTTCTTCGCCCTGCCCCAGATCCGCCGTAAAGCAGACAACTTCTACGCCGTAGGTTTCGATCAACCAAGGGACGATGACAGACGTATCTAGCCCTCCGCTGTAGGCGAGGACGACTTTTTTATACTGTGGTTGGTTCACTTCGTTCTGAATTCCTTCTTATGCTAATTGAATAGCGAATAACCTTGATCAATTATTGACCCCACCCTAAATCCCTCCCCGCAAGCGAGGAGGGACTTCCAAACGAACTGGTATTTCTCCCCCCTCCTTCGGGAAAGGGCCTAGGGTGAGGGCTGCGTAACATAAACCTAGAACCCTGTCAGGAGACTTGAGAAGCGCTCGACAAAGGTATCGACATGGCTGTTCTCAGCGATTAGCGGTGGGATCAAACGTACCACACTCTGCCCAGAGCCAACCATCAGCAGGCCTTGTTCATAACCTTTGGCGATAATTTTGCTCACGTCGAGATCCATCTCAATGCCGACCATCAGCCCACGCCCACGCACTTCTTTAATATGCGGACTGTTGATCTCCTCAAGCCGTTCGCGCAAATATACACCTGTTTCATGGACATGCTGCAAAAATGGCGATGTGCTGATCCGGTCAAAAACGTAAGAGGCTACTGCACAAACCAATGGGCCTCCCGCGAAAGTACTGCCATGTAGGCCAGCTTCCATTGTTGCCGCCACACGATCCGTGACCAGAATCGCACCGATAGGCAGACCACCCGCCAACGGTTTCGCTAGGGTCATCACATCGGGTGTAATACCGCTGGCACTGTGCGCCCATAGATCGCCAGTCCGTCCGAGGCCACATTGTACTTCGTCCATGACCAACAGCGCTCCAACTTCGTCGCAGCGATTACGCAACACCCGCAGAAATTCAGGACTTGCTGGATAGATCCCACCTTCGCCCTGAATCGGCTCAATGAATACCGCGCATGTCTGCGGGCCAATCGCTGACTCAAGTGCATCAATATCATTAAACGGCGCAACGACAACTCCCGGCATCAGCGGGCGGAACGGAGCCTGATAAAGTTCCTTCGGGGTAAGCGCCAGCGATCCCATAGTGCGCCCGTGAAAAGCATGATCAAAGCATACTATCTCGGTTTTGTCGTCTGCGCCGTTGGTACGGGCAAACTTCCGCGAAAACTTGATCGCGCCTTCGTTGGCTTCTGTGCCAGAATTGGTGAAGAACACTTTGTCTGCGAAGCTGTTTGCGGTGAGCTTTTCCGCAAGTTCCACCTGTGGCATGGTGTAAAACATATTGCTGGTATGGGTTAGCTTGTTGGCCTGTTCAACCAAAACCGCCGTGATCCCCGGATCGCTGTGACCCAACGCATTCACGGCAATGCCTGCCATGAAGTCGAGATACTGCTTACCTTCGGTGTCCCAGACTTGCATTCCCTGACCATGGGATAGCACCATCGGCGCACGTTTGTAGGTCTGGACGATATGCTCATGTTCGCCCTGAATTACCTGCGCCGCCGTCAATTCATGTTGAAGTTCAACCATCCGTACCCTCTCTTATATCGCCATGTTGATTTCTAACGTTTTGCTCTCACCCTAAATCCCTCGCCTGCGGGAGAGGGGCTGGGGGTGAGGGCAATTTTGCTAACCCGAAACGACTGTCCCGCTACCATTCTGCAACCCATCCAAATTGGTGATCACGGCCTGACTCACGCCAGCCGAGAGCGCATCCAACGCCGCGCCGAGCTTAACTGCCATCCCGCCCGTTACCACGCCGTCATCGATGAGGGTTTGCACCTGCGTCCGCGTGACCTGATTAAGCGGGATGCCATCGTGCAGCACACCCGGCACATTGGTGAGAAATACCACCTGCTGGGCATTGATCGCGGCGGCAACTGCACCCGCCGCCCGATCCGCGTTGACGTTGAAAAAGCCGTAATCTTCGCCCAACGCGACAGGCGCAATCACTGGCACAACATGTGCCGCCAATGCCGCCAGAATAATATCGCCGCGCACGGACGTGATTTGCCCGACCCGACCCAAATCGCTGCTCATCTGGACTGCCCGCAGCAAGCCGCGATCCGCGCCATTGAAGCCCTGAGCATCTACGCCCGCCGCCATCAAGGTCGCCACGAGATCGAGATTGGCCTGTCCGCACAACACCATCTTGACGATTTCGAGCGTTGCTGCATCGGTAACACGCAAGCCACCGATATAGTGGGCTTCCAAGCCAAGTTTTTCTTGTAGTGCCTTGATCCCTTTGCCGCCGCCATGCACGATCACAGGTTTCTTGTCCATGCGGGCGACGGCTTGCGCCATGCCTGTAATAAAGGCCGGATCATCTAGCTGATTGCCGCCAATTTTCAGGACTTGCAATTGATTGGCCTGTGCCATTACAACAATCCTGTAGTTTCGGGCAAGCCCATCATCAGGTTGAAGTTCTGGACAGCCTGACTCGCCGCGCCTTTCCGCAGATTGTCAATAACTGAGGTAATAATCAGCATATTGTCCACGCCTTCGGTAATGGCGACAGCGGCGTTGTTCTTGTGGGCAGCATTCTTGAAGTGCGCTAATTCGCCTTCTGGTAGCAGATCGACCAGCGGTTCGGCGGTGTAAGCGGCCTCGAATGCCTTGCGGACGCGCTCCATTGTCCAACTGGGCTTAACGCGCACATAGACCGTCGCAAGCAGCCCGACATCAACTGGGACAACGTGCGGCACGAAAACTAGTGGTCCCGCGTCGGCTTGCAATTTGTGGAGTTCTTGCTCGATCTCTGGGACATGGCGATGTTTGCGTCCGGCGTTGTAGGGTTGCACATCGCCGTAAACCTCAACGAACATCGAGGACAATTTGAGTGCTTTGCCCGCGCCGGAAATGCCTGTTTTGGTGTCGGCAATAATTGGGTCGGTGGTCAGTGCGCCCGCCTTCGCCAGCGGATAAAGTGCCAACAGAGTTGCGGTAACGTGGCAACCGGGGTTAGCAATCACTTTAGCATTGGCTAGATTGGCGCGATTTATTTCCGGTAAGCCGTAGGGAGTGGGGATTAATTGCGGCGCGGGGTGATCTTGCTTGTACCACTGTTTATACACATCCGTCGAGTCGAGCCGCAGGTCAGCGGAAAAATCAACGACACGTACCCCCGCTTCCAGCACTTTCGCTGCCATCGCCCCCGATGGGCCATTGGGTAGGCACAGAAAGACCGCCTCTACCTGATTAAGCGGTGCGTCTGCTGCCGCAATCAGTTCTAGATCCAGCCCTTCGATACGCTCCTTTGAACTTTCCGAGGTGGCAAAAACAATCCGCACATTCGGATGTTTCGCCAGCAGACTTATGAGTACCTGTCCAGCATAGCCTGTTGCGCCGTACACACCTACTGGATAAATCGCATTGTTCGTGCGTGAGGGCTGCGTCTCATCCAACCCATGCACCTGACTAATCGGCCCCGCCACACGCGACGAATTGACGGCGGCAGATGGTTGTGTCGTGTCCAGCGTGAACGCCTTTTGTGTCGACTCGGATAGTTTCTCTGACAATTCTGGCAACCTGCTTTCTCCCTTTGCACTGGGCAAACAAAAACCCCCTAGACCGGATGGCCTAGGGGGTTGCTTTTCTTTGGCTTGCTTTACTGGCCCTACTGACCCTGTTCAGCACGAAGCATCCGCCCAGACCTATAGTGGGTGGTACGGCGCTCACGGCGGCTGCGGGGTGGTAGTTGGCTGGTAAACATGACTGGTATTTTGTACTCTACTGTTATTGTACTCGCGCCAGAATAAACCTGTTATGATCTAGCGTCAATTGTACGAACTGCACAATCAAATACTACGATTATTTGGCTACTCTGTCAACCCTTAAACTGGCAATTTCGGCGGCCTAATTTTCAACACTTTTGACAGAACCGCTAAACATTCATATTCTTAGAGATGAAGATTGATCAGCACTGATTAAAACGCTAAATTTGGCTTGGCAACTTAACTTCATCAATAGTTAGTAATCAGTATCTAACGCAGTAGAGGCGCAAATATGGAAACTCCTTTTGCACTTGTTGTTTTTGTGATAATCATCCTGATTATTGGGCTAACGGTCTACCTGAGCAGACGATCTGCTTCCGAAACCTCGCAAAGTAAGCAGAATGGGTCACAGACTCCGCCTTTGGGGCAGTCTGAGCCACCTATAGTGATGTCCCCACCCCCAGACGATGAATTTGGTGGACAGTCGTCTTCGCCAACACGTTCTGGCGAAGGGTTGTTTGAGCCGCCCGCGCCGCCTCCATCAGTCCCAGCACCGAGCGCGGTACAGCCACCTGCACCACAAGCGCCCGCTCCGAAGCCAATTGCACCGCCCCCACCAACAGGATCTTTCGCACCACCCGTTCTCGAACCAGCCGCCGAGGAAAAGTCCGTTGATGCACCCGCCATTCCTACCGAAGAGGTTCGCTTCACGGCGTTCTATCCGAAGGAAGCGACTGTTGAAACGTGGTATACACTGTTGGTTTACGCGCATATCGAATCTGCTCTGAGCAAAGTGCAAGCCGATGCTGCCCGCTTCAAAGCCGAGATGGGCGATACGCCGCGACAAGCGCAAAGCAGCGCCCCGGCTAAATTGGCACGCGGCACAGAGATCACGATTGTGCCTGAGATGGACGGCGTAATCTTCAACCCGGAACGTATCACCTTCAAGTGGGTCGAAGACCTCCATCGCGCCGATTTCCGGCTCAAAGTAGCGCAGGCGTTGGCTGGTACAGCAGGCGCAGGCACGGCGACGATCTTTGTCGGGCCGCTGATTGTAGCGACTATCAAGTTCGGTATGCTGTTTGATGAAATGACCTCCACAGCAGTCATGCCCGTTCCCGATATGCCCGTGATTGCCAAACAGACTGCCAGCACAACGGCAACGATCTATAAGGCAGAGCAGATTTTCGCTTCGTATAGTCATAAGGACACCGATATTGTCATCGCCTGTCGCGATGCGTATCAGGCGCTTGGCTACGAAGTGTTGATCGATATTGACGATCTGCGATCTGGCGAGGACTGGAATCAAGCGCTGATGCAACTCATTGATCGCGCTGACATCTTCCAATTGTTCTGGTCGGCACGTTCGGCGGAATCGAAATACTGCCGTCAAGAATGGGAATATGCGCTGCAAAAAAGTAAGGAGAAAGGCGCGGGCTTTATCCGTCCAGTCTATTGGGAAAAGCCATTTATTATGCCGCCGAATGAACTGGAACCACTGCATTTTGCCTATGTTCCGCTGGCAAAACCAACCGCTCCCTGATCAGCGCTGGTAATGCGTTGGCTCCTTGCGTACAATTACCTCGATCTTTCGGAACGGACTAATTCGCTATCCGTTTTGCAATAAAAATGCTAGAAAATAGAGAAGATTGCTCTCGCCCTAAATCTGAGGGTGAGAGCGACACCTAACTGCGGCTCGATCTTCAGGAGATTGCTAATGTCGTCACGCCCCGCATCCGGGCGTAATAGCCTGTTTGACAACCGTTATCGTCTTGACCAGAGCTACCCACGTGGACGCTCCGGCGAAACGGTTCGCGCCTATGATTCGCTCAACAGCGATCAACCTGTCGTCATCAAGCGCCCCGCGCTTCAAGATGCTGCGCCGATGCGGGCGGGACAGGAACAAAGTATCCTCAACGAGAAGCGGGTGCTAGAACGGTTAGCGGGGCATCCCGCTGTTCCTGCTGTGTTGCATGGTGGCACATTTCGTGGCGGCGGGCAAACTTACCAGTACATCGCGCTGGAGTGGGTACAAGGCGAGTCCGTTGAATCGCTGGTACATGATCTTGCGGCACATGGCGAACACCTACCCGAACTAGAAACGCTCGTTATTTTTGATGCGCTGCTGGATGCCATCCAGACTGCCCATGATCGCAAGATTGTCCATAACGATATTGATGCGGCTAGCTTGTTCTGGGATCGTGATCAATATCGGCTCAAGGTGATCGGATGGAGCAGCGCGACCTTCATCGATAGCGAAGGCGGTTTGAGTAGTGCTAATCGTGCGACTGACATTGCCCAGATTGGGCAAGCGTTGTACTTCGTGCTATCCGGCGGACGTACTGATATTGCCGCCGATTTGGGCAGCGATGTTTCGCCCAAACTCAAGACGATTATCGAACGAGCCAGCAATGCCGAAACTGGAAAGCGTTATACGAGTGTGGCAAAACTGCGTCAAGATTTGGCGGAACTGCGTGAACCACTCGAACAGGAACGCAACACGCTGTTGGAACCCGTTCGCGCCGATCTACCTAATGCCGAGAACGCTGCCCAACTGCAAACTGTACGCGATACACTGCTACAGGTACTCGCCGCCGATCCGGGCTATCCCCCTGCTCGCGCTCTGCTTACCCAGATCGATACCCGATTGGCGCAGTTGACGATTCAGGATAACTTGCACGCCATCCGTGTCTATATGCTCAGCGGTAATATGGGGCGTGCTTTAACTGTCCTCGGAGACTTGAAAACGCAGTTAGGCAATGCCCAACAGCCTGTACTAGATTTCCTCTCGGATGCGGCGACACAGATGCAAGCCGAACCAATTGTGCCATTGGCGGGCGGATTCTCCGAAGCGTTGGATGCGCTGCTTCAGGGTGATCCGCAAACGGCAGGGCGCATTCTGATCACGACTTATGATGCCCGTCCTGCTGCCCACGATCAACAGTATTGGCTGGCAGAAAAGCTGTCACTGCACATTCCCGAAGTGCTGCTGCTGCAACCACCCCTGATCCAATTGCAAAATCTCCTCGCCGATAAACCGGATTTGCTTGAGCGGGTGCGGAGTATCATTGGTCGGTTGGATCTGGCACGACTGGATAAAACCGCCGTGACAGCACAAGCTGTACGCGGCGTATATCAAGATACGGTGAAGGCGCTGACTACCATAATCAGCAGCCTTGACTCGATTGATGGCGATAGCGGCGATGCGTTGATCGCCGCGACGGGTCAGCGGACACGCTATGCCGCTGAACAAATCCTGAACTGGCTCGACGTGGCGCTACGTAATGCCTACTCCGATCCGGCGCGTGCCGCCGATGCGTTAGGCCGTGCCGAAGCGATTGATCCCGCTAACAACAGCTTTGAGACGCTGCGGCATAAATTCGACATATTCCATGATGAATTGTCGGCATTGCAAGCGGAGACTCCCACAGGTGACAGCAGCGACATCTTGCAATTTTTGGCAGATGCACAAGCGCAACTGACCCCTTACTCCAACAACCTCATGGAAGCCGATCAGCGCTTTCAGGAAATGTTTCACGGACTGGATGATACGATTTCTGCGTGGAATCGTGTGGGCGAAGCGGTAGCGCTCGGTGGGCGGCGCACGGCGTTAGAGGCGTGCCAACAAGCCGCTGAGGCCGTCCGTCCATTTAATCAGGCTATCGCTGTTTGGTTCGACGAATACGCCCACCAGATCGAGCAAGCGCCGCGTGTGGAGCATCTTAGCCCCAACGCGGCGTTCGGCACTGCACTGCAAGAGGGTTGGGAACAGTGGGATCGCGGACGTGGAGCCGAGGCTCAAGCGGCTGGGGAACGCGCCTTAAAGTTGGCAGCTTCCGAGGCCGAACGGCAAGCTGCACAGCGCTTGATCGCGTTGAGTGACGCACTCAATACATGGCTAGCAAATGACGGTCCATTGAATCCCAAACGTTCTGAACAAACAGCAGCGCAAGTCAATGCGCTGTTTTCGCCACAGGAAGAAGCTATCCGGCGCACGTTTTCCAAGCAAATGCCCGATGCGCCTATCTATTTGCGGGCAATGGCGCGTGGCATTGTTGCGCCGCTGCGAGAAGCCAGTGCTGCCGCTGTGCGTGGTCTGTTCTTCGATTATGTGCTGCGCGGAATGCTGGTGTTGCAACAAGATAACGCCGAAGCGGCTGAGTTCTGGCGCGAAGCCGCGCTTAGGACGCTTGGGTCGGCACGGACTCATCCTGCCTATCTGACGCTCGATATAGCAATCACGCGGCGCAGTTTGATTTTGGAGGCGGTAGACGCGCTTAACAACATCAAACACGTCTCGGATCTGCCTAGCGTGCGACAGGCTGTGCGTGCGCCGCTGGCAGCTTCACAGTTGGAAGCGCCAGCTCAGGCGATTGACGGCATTGATGAAGCGTTAGCCCAATGGGCACAAGGCGACTTCCGCAAAGCGCGACAATCGCTAGACAGCGCCGCTGAGCGTATTACCTTTGCTGAAGCCACTCTAGGCCAAGACCTGTCTCCGTTCAAAACATGGCTGCAAGATCTGGCAGCTTCGGCTGGTGTTGTCCAGCAAGCTCGCCATACCATTGAGCAGATCGCCCTTGTCCCCGCCGACGATCCTGATCCGGCGGTGATCGAGATGCACCAGAAGATCATTGAGATCACGCGACGCGATCTAGGCGAAGCCTATACACCTGTCATGCGTCAATGGCGCGATACCTATAACACCATTCGCGATCTATATGTTGACGAAAAACTGACTAAAGCGGAAAAGCTGCGATTGTTAGATGATTATGCCGAATCGACGGCGCTGGAAAATCACCCGGCGCTGCCGATTATGCGCCACTGGGATGAACTGATCCAGCGCTTGCCCGATCCGCAACCTGCTTATGTCGTGCCTTCAATTCCGCTTGGATCGCTGGATAGAACTATATCTTCCGTAGAGTCGGCAGATGATGAATCGCCAACTCAAGTATCTGAGCATGAGATCGAAAACGCCAGCGACGAAAGTTTGCCCGCAACAGACGCACCACTTCCGGCACGGCGAGGATCGCCAGCGCTGCTTGTCATCGGTGTATTGGTACTGATTGCAGTTGTGGTTGTCGTTGGCGTGCTGTGGTTTTTGGGGCCTCCCCCGCCCACCACAACAGTGGTTGTAACTTCGACTGACTCATCTAATGGAGTAGCCGTCGCTGGCGGCGCAACAATGACACCGTCGAACACCATCGAACCGCCGACAGCGACGATTGCCCCGACCAACACCGAGGAGCCGACTGCCACGCCGCCTACCTTGCCACCAACGATTACGCCTGTTGTGCCGACTCCGACTCCACCAACCACACAATCAAGCATAGCCACCGATGGCCCAACCTTGCCGCTGGGTTCGCCAACAACCTTGCCTGTTGGCGTTGGGCCGCGCAGCAGTGCTATCCCTACCAATAGCACACTCCAACCGCCGACTTTTGTTCCAACGGCGAATACGGGCGACTATGATATGCTGAAGTCGCTCGAAACGCTGCCCACTGCCAAGATCACATGGAACAAGGATTGGTTTGGGCCAGCGGGCGATGGCTGGCAGCTTGGCACGGAAGCGTTTAGGACGAATGGCCCGCCGCTGGTCGTGCGGCTTGGCCCGGATGTGATGACTCCGCTGATCGGTGTAGATGCTGCCCGCAAACTGACCCGCGTGGATGCCGATCTAGAGCTAACGGGCTATGACAAATCGCTGCTGCCAACGGGTCAGGTTTTCTTCGGAATTGGCGTGGAATCGCTGCAAGGTCCGCGTGCGGCGGTTCAGGCGGTTCTGGTGCAGGCAAATTTGTTGCGTTTGGGCGTAAATCTGAATGGGCAATTCCGCCCCAAAACCGATATTCCTGTGACTACTGCCGCATTCGCTGTTTCGATCAAGCGTAATGCCGATAGCACACTGTCGCTGTTCGTTAATGGACAGTTGCTTGGCACAACAGGCGCAAGTTTTGCCGCCGGAACACCCGTGAATATCTATCTATATACCTCGGCAGGTAGTGTCGTCGTCAAGATTACTTCGCTCAAGATCCATCTGGAATAGGGGAGGCAAGCAACCGATGCTGGAACGCTACAAAAACATTATCTTTGCCGTCGTGATCCTTGCGCTTGTCGGTGGTGTCGTTGCCTTGCTTACCTACCGCCCAGCACCAGTCGTAATCACTATCATTCCACCCGGCCCTACCCCAACTTCTGCGCCGATACGGGTCTATGTAACAGGTGCGGTGGTCAATGCCTTGAAGACTTACGAATTGCCCGTTGGCAGCCGCGTTCAGGATGCGATCACGGCGGCGGGCGGTGCAAGCCCTAACGCCGATCTACTGCGAATCAATCTGGCGCAACCGCTCCACGACGGCGATCAGGTCAATATTCCAGCCAATGCCCCGACTGACGCAGTGAGCAAAGCGCCAACAACAAGCGCCAACGTCATTAGCGCGCCACCAGTTGCCACTGCGAACACGCTAAGCAGTACCAGCAGCGCATCAGGCAACAGCGGTGCTACGCCTAGCAAGGCTGCTGGCAAAACCGTTGGTGTGGTGCATATCAACACAGCGACCTCCGAACAGTTGCAAGGATTGCCCGGAGTCGGCCCTTCGTTAGCTGAGAAGATCCTTGACTATCGCAGCAAAAATGGTCCATTCAAAAATATGGATGATTTGGACAAAGTACCGGGTATCGGCCCTGCCAAACTCAAGGAATGGGCCGACCTGATTGTGTTTGATTAAGCACTTGTGGAGATCCGAATAGACCGTTTCAGTTCTGCTACAATCTGACCATTCATAATGCAATCTGAAAGGTAATGTAACATGCCTCCAATGACTGAGACGGTTTCATTCCCCGGTACCTCTGTGCCGCAGCTTGGTGGCTACCTCGCCCGCCCCGAAGGGAACGGCCCATTCCCCGCCATTGTCGTTATCCACGAAGCCTACGGCCTAAACAATAATATTCGCAGCGTCGCAGAACGATTCGCGGGCGAAGGCTATATCGCATTGGCGGTTGACCTGTTCGCCGGACGCAACGTTATGGTGTGCATGGCGCGATTCATTGCAGGAGCGATCTTTAATTCTCTAGAAAATAATGGGATCAAGGATCTAAAGCGTTCGCTGGATTTTCTGGCAACGCAACCGGGAGTAGATCCGGCGCGGTTGGGTGCGATTGGCTTTTGCCTCGGCGGGAGCTTTGCGATTTCATGGGCCTGCACTGACAATCGCTTGAAGGCCGTTGCCCCATACTATGCCTTCAATCCGCGTCCACTCGAAGCCGTCGCCCGGATGTGCCCAGTGGTTGGCTCCTACCCTGAGCAGGACATCACGGCAAACATGGGCAAAAAGCTGGACATTACACTGGACGGTTATAGCATCCCGCATGACATCAAGAGTTACCCCAGCGCACATCACTCATTTTTCAACGATCAGGGTGGTAGCTATGATGCAGCGGCAGCGGGCGATTCATGGCAGCGTGTCTTGGCCTTCTTCAAAGAGAAGGGACTTTCGCTTTAGATAGTTGAAAAAGCCGGGATATGCGGACACTGAAGTTCAG
>JBDTVG010000016.1:0-13432 GCA_040007395.1 Chloroflexota bacterium | reverse complement strand
CATGGCCTCACTGTTGGCGCTGGCTTGTCTTAATCTTAACTAGCAATCAGGGTTATAATTTATAAAATTTGAAGATTAAGTGGCTAAAGTCTTTTGCAAGAAATATTTAGATTTCGCATGGCATGTGAATCGATATTATCCCAGAGAGGAACTGAATTTTGTATGCTGATGTAGTGCTGCCTAATCTGGGGTTTGGAATGGAAGAAGGGCGGCTGATTTCATGGCTCAAGAAAAGCGGTGATCGGGTTCGCAAAGGTGAACCGATTGCCGAAATCGAGAGCGATAAAGCGACTGTCGAACTGGAGTCTGTCGTTGATGGGGTGATTGCCGAGATCATGGTTGCCCCAGATACCGTCGTTCCGGTTAATACCGTATTGGCGCGTATTCAAGTAGGCGAATCGACTGGCACACCATCGGTGCAGGCACAACCTCCTACTCAAACCGAAGAATCCAGTGGCGACTCACAGCGTGTTACGCCTGTCGCGCAGCGCATGGCTCGCGAACACGGAGTCAACTTGACGGCTGTGACTGGCACTGGCCCCGGTGGACGTATCACCCGTGAGGACGTGCAGACAGTTCTCGACAAAACCAATGGAGCCAACCAGTCAAACGGCAGCCATATTCAAGAACGCGTGATGGCTGCACCTGCTGTGCGTAAACTGGCCCGTGACAATCACATCGATTTGCGCACTGTACACGGTACAGGCCCAGAAGGGCGCGTTAAACGCGCCGATGTCGAGATGCTGCTGACTGCGCTTGCCCCTGTTACTCGCGATGTTTTACCCATGCCGTCTACCGTACCAGCCGTATCGGCATCATCGCAAAATATTCCAGACGGTGATCGCCGCGAAGTGCCATTGAGCAACATGCGGCAGGCTATCGCCCACCGACTTGTCCAGAGCGCTCAGGAAGCGCCGCACATCTATGTGACTGCCGAACTGGATTTGACCCATGCTTTGAGTGCGCTGCCCAAAGGTATTGGCATTAACAACCTACTTCTATATCTAACTGTGCAAGCGCTGCACGATCAACCTGATCTCAACGCGACTTTCGAGAACGGTAAACTCTATCAGTATTCGCACGTCAATTTGGCGATAGCAGTCGCGCTGAAAGATGGCCTGATTACGCCTGTGCTGCAACATGCCGATGATTTCTCATTGTCAGGATTAGCCGAACGTACCAGAGCATTGATTGATCGAGCGCGTGAAGGCCGCTTGCGGATGGAAGAACTCAGCGGCGGGACGTTTACAGTGAGCAATCTGGGTATTGTCAAGCAGATCGAGCGCTTTACCGCGATCATTAATCCGCCGCAGGTCGCTATTTTAGCAGTTGGCGCGGCGAAAGAGCGTCCGGTTGTTATTGATGGCGGTCTACATATTCGCACCATCGTTCACCTGACCCTCTCCGCCGATCATCGCATCATCGATGGTCTATCGGCAGCACGCTTCCTCGAAGCTTTCGATAACCGTTTACAAGCGTTTGTGGGCTAAAAATAGAAATAGACTGATATTGAAAGAGAAAATCCTGTGACAAGCGCAACCAGAAATATGACAACTGAAACCCTTGACTCAGCAACGCGCCAGCACATGCTTCAACGCATGTTGGAAATCCGCAGCGCCGAAGCCCGTATCCAAGAGTTGTTCCTAGAAAATGTTATCCGAGGCACAACACATCTGTGCGACGGTCAAGAAGCCGTCTCGGTGGGCATGGCGGCGGCTATCGATCCCGCACGCGGCGACACCGTAACCTGTACCTATCGCGGTCACGGACACGCTTTAGCGCTGGGTCTTGACCTGAAAGCCTTTATGGCGGAACTGATGGGCAAAGAAGCAGGCATCTCCAAAGGCAAAGGCGGATCGATGCACCTGACCGATATGAAGGTCGGGCTGATCGGCACATTCGCGATTGTCGGTGCGGGATTGCCGATCACAAATGGGGCGGCATTAACTGCCAAACTCAAGAAGACAGGTGCAGTTAGTATCTCGATCTTCGGGGATGGCACTGCCAATATTGGCGCGTGGCATGAAGCGATCAATCTGGCGGCGGTTTGGAAACTGCCCAGTATTTTCTTGTGCGAGAACAATATGTATGGCGAATACAGCGCCTATGACGATACAGCCCCAGTTGCCAATGTCGCGGATCGTGCCGCCGCGTATGGGATTCCCGGCGTGATTGTTGATGGACAGGATGCCGAAGCGGTCTATACGGTAGTCAAGCAAGCGGTAGAACGTGGGCGGGTTGGCGAAGGCCCGACTTTGATCGAGGCGAAGACCTATCGCTATCGTGGGCATTCGCGCAGCGACGCTGCGCCGTACCGTCCGGCGGGCGAACTTGACTCTTGGTTAGCTCGTGACCCGATCAACATTCTTGCCCAGCGCATGATCCACGATGGGCAGATCACCGAGGCTGAGGTTAACACCTTACGCCAGAATACCGAGACGACAATTCAACAGGTAACAGAGTGGGCTATCGCTCAACCCTATCCATCGCTGGACAGTGCCGCCGAAGACATCTGGGTGTAGACATTTCCAAGCCTTAACAACATGGGCTATATCATCAGGGAGCTTTAATTTTTTATGGCAATTATCACTTATCGTGATGCTATCCTGCGGGCGTTAGATGAAGAAATGGATCGCGATGCAAACGTGATCTTTCTGGGCGAGGATGTCGGCAGGGCAGGCGGGGTGTTCAAAGTGACCCCCGGCCTCTACGAGAAATATGGCCCAGAGCGTGTCCTCGATACACCGATTTCCGAAACGGCGATCATTGGGGCGGGAGTCGGCGCGGCAATCACTGGAATGCGTCCTGTAGCGGAATTGATGTTCGTAGATTTTGCCGCAGTCGCGCTCGACCAGATCGTGAATCAGGCCGCCAAACTGCGCTATATGTCGGGCGGTCAACTAAAAATCCCGCTGACGATTCGAGCGGCGCAGGGCGGAGGGGTTGGCTTTGCTTCGCAGCACTCGCAGTGCCTCGAAACATGGTTTATGCACGCGCCGGGGCTTAAAGTGGTAGTTCCTTCCAATCCGGCAGACGCGCTTGGTTTGCTCAAAACGGCGATTCGCGACGATAACCCGGTTATCTTTCTTGAACACAAATTGCAATATACCGAGAAAGGCGAAGTACCAGATGGTGAACATCTGGTTCCGTTTGGGGTAGCCAATGTTGTGCGCGAAGGAACTGATGTGACTATTATCGCGACACAGCGGATGGTCATTGTGGCGCTGAAAGCGGCTGCCGAACTGGCAAAGCAAGGGATCTCGTGCGAAGTGATCGACCCCCGCACACTGGTGCCGCTGGATATGGAAACGATCATTGGCTCAGTCAAGAAAACCGGACGACTGATCACCGTCGAAGAAGCAGTTCACGCGGGCGGCTGGGGTGGCGAAGTTGTCAGCCTTGTCACCGACGAAGCAATCTGGTATCTGGAAAGCCCAGTCGTGCGAGTAACCCTCGGCGCGGGATTAGTTCCGTTTAGCCAACCGCTGGAAGATCATGTCCTGCCAAACCCAGAGCGGGTCATGGCAGCAGTCCATCGTGTGATGGAAACGTAAAATTCCAAAATAGGCTTGACCCTAGATTCTGAATCTTGCAGGGTCAAGCCTATTTACGCTTTACAATCCGCTACGAATTCGCCACTAATCGCCACGTCCCTGTATTGCCATTGATCGCCAGCCGATAGACGGCTCCCGTTGGCGCACGCAAGTAAAGCTCGTTGGATGGCCCCATCTGCGAGATACCGTTGTAATTGGTCGATCCCGCAGTGGCCCAGCCGACTACATTTACCAAGGCGCGACCATCTGACCAGAGGTGATTCTTCCAGATGTTGCCAATTGGCCCTGTCGGGTCGGAAAGACCAGACGGTGGAATCGCTGTGGGTAGGATGATACTTTGGTTCCAGTCGTTACCAAAAACGTTGAGTGTCGAATCGCTAAGGTTGAGAAAATAGACGTTATTGTTGCTTCCGACGAAGAAGGCAACGCCGCGCTCGAACTGTTGATAGGTGAAGGCGCTCGCCTGCTGCGGTTGTCCGCAGCCCTGTGGCGCTGGCGAGAAGAACCATGTCGAGGGACATGTCACGGTAATCGAGACAGTTTGGATAATATTGGCAGTTCCTCTGAACACCGTGAGTCGGAAAATCAGCAACGATCCATTGCTGCTATTGACAGTAAAAGTGCGTTCGCCTGTCACGGCTACCGGGTTACTTTCAATTAAGGCGTTGCCTTGCGCCAATAGATCGAGCAGGGCGCGATCCCCTTCCGCACTCCACCGCACAGTTACTTGACTACCACTCTGCGGCGAGGATGGATCAGCCGTGAGCGACTTGATCTCTGGCTCAGGGATGGGCGTAGGCGTGATACTTGGGGTAAAAGTGAAAGTCGCGGTTGCTGTGTCCGTAGGCAGCGGCGTATCGGTTGGCGTTTCCGTATTGGTAGGCAGCGGGGTATCTGTCACCGTTGGTGTAAAGGTATCGCTTGGCGTTGGTGTAATCGACGCAGTGGGAGTGTTGGAGGCTGTCGGCGTATAGGTATTACTGGGTGTTGGCGTAATCGATGGTATAGGAGTCCGGCTTGGGATCAACGTTGCCGTGTCAGTTGGCAATACCGCGACGGTGGGCAGTGGTGGCGGTGGTGGACTGCACGCCACGAGAGCCAGCATCAGGATGATGAGTAACCCTGGTAACAGTTTTAACTTGTTCACACGCTTGCTCCATTGGTGCCAATAAAAGTAGGTCTATAGTAGGATACAGCGTTGCATCCGTCAAGAACAAGCCGCACAAATCGCTATGCTGGTGCTGGTCGATGGGCGTTTTGATAGGCTGCCGCAACGATAACACCCGTCAGGCACAGAATGCCACAGATAAATAGGGCAAGCGGTACACTTGAAAATTCTGACAGTGTTCCGATTAGAAGCCCGCCAATGGGGGTACTCCCAACGAATAGCAGGGTGTTCAAGCTCATCACGCGCCCACGCAGTGCATCGGGCGTGGAGAGTTGCAGCAGCGTACTGGACGAGGTAGCAAAGGTAATGCCCGCGAATCCCAATACCACCAACAAAATGGCCGTCAATCCAAATTGAGTAGAAAATGCTACTGCCAAAAAGATCAGACTGAACGCACCGCCAGCAATCAGCAAACGCCGGATCGTGATCTGGCGGGCGTAGGCAGTTGTCACCGCCGCAACAAGCGATCCCACGCCGAGAAAAGACCAGAGTGCGCCAAAGCCCACTGAATCCGTCAGAAGAATTTTATAGGCGATTAGGGGAATAACGACTGTAAAATTGTAGCCGAATGTTCCAATCGCCATGAGGACGATCAGCACCAACAAAATGGTCGGCGTTCGCACCGCATAGCGAACGCCTTCTTTAAGCTGCTCAATGACTGATCCTGACGAAGTAGGCGGCACATTGAACATTGCTGCCGGATTCATCATCAGCAGCGCGATAATCACAGGTACAAAGCTGATCGCATTCAGGAACAGGGTTGGCGCAATATCCAGCCATGCAATAACCACCCCTGCCACTGCTGGGCCGATAATACGTGCTCCGTTGAAAACCATTGAGTTGAGCGCTACCGCATTGATCAGGTCTTCGCGCCCGACCATTTCTGCCACAAACGCCTGCCGTACCGGATTATCGACAGCCGTGATAATCCCCTGTACCACTGCCAGAATGTATAAATGCCACAGTTGAATGGCATGAGTTGACACCAACGCCCCAAAGATCGCTGCCTGAATCAAGGCCAATGTTTGTGTGGCAATAATCGTCGGGCGTTTGGGCAAGCGATCCGCGAGTACGCCACCAAAAAGCACAAAAATAGTCACTGGCAAAAATTGTAGCGTCGTGATTAGACCCAATGCAAACGGTGATCCGGTTATACGCAGCACTAACCATGTTTGAGCGGTGGTCTGCATCCACGTCCCAGTCAGGGAAATAACCTGCGAGATCCAGTATAGGCGATAGTTGCGAACTCGCAGTGCATTAAACCCACGAGTCACCGACTCCGGCATACGAGGGCGACTCGCCAGTAAATGCGCTCCTCTATGTGATGATTCAGCAGGAGCGACTAGTCCGGGTTCATCCTTATTGGACATGGTGTAGCATGATTGATAAAAGGCTCGATACCGGAATAGACTGGCATAAAGGACGGTAGATATTTCAAAATTGGCAAATGATCATGGACCGTTTTGTAAATAAAATCAAGCTTTATTATTATCTTGTTTAGCCGCTAGCTTCCCACGGCTCGCCGGAACGTAACACGATACGAGACTACCGCTTTGCCGCCCCCGTCTTTCACCGCTACATTACACGGAATGGCTTCCAGCGATGTGGATCGGTCACTGGCACCGGGCAAACTGACCACATACGAGCCGCCCGCTGTCATCTGGTAGTCGGCATAACCGGGGCCTCGCTCCGTCTTGAGACCCGTAAAGAAGTCATCTTTATCTTCTCCAGTATTAACCTCAACTGGAATGGCGGGAATACCCACGCCGTTCGCATCCTGAACATTAATCTCGATTAGGCCGGGGCGTTTGGGGTTGCAATACGGCTCGACGAGTGCCAGCCGGAAATCACCCGAAGGAGTCGCCGTTGAGTCAATGGGGGGTGGTTGTGTTGCCGGGGTAAAGGTCGCGCCGAGGGTAGGAGTCGGTGTTTTGGTCGAAGGGGGGATGAGCGATGGAGTCACCGTCACGACGGTTGGCGTTGGCGCGGGCGTACTGGTTAACGGCATGAGCGTCGAAGCGCAGCTTGTCGCGCCCTGACTACGCGCCAATTCAACCATACTACGGACTGCTGTAAAGCCTGTATTGGTGCTGACATAGCTTGAACGCGCCAGATCGCAGGCTGTGTCTGCCAGCGTCTGCCACGCCCGATCCCCTAACCGCAGATCGACCACCAGACGGTTGGCTGTACGGATCAGATCGTGATCTTTGGAGTAGGCGAGACTGACAGCAATCATATATTGGCGTTGGCCTTCATCGGTCAACTGCCAAGGATTTGTGTCGAACTGCACTTGCGGATCGACTCGCCACGCATAGAGTAGCCCTGCCCCGATTCCGAGTGCTACGCCGATCAGCGCTATTACGATAGAGAGTCCGCCACGTCGCATCGGTAATCAGGGCTTCGTGGTAGGAACAGCAGTCGGCAGGGTGAAGGCTTGCATTGGCGCGGTACAGTAGCCAAGTTCGCATGACAGACCAACCAATGTGCGAATATCGGCTTCTTTGCCCGTGCCGCTTTCCGAGATATAACGCTCAGTCACATCACGTACATACTGCGGAATATTACTAATGCCTAGTGGTTGCAGCCGTCGCACTGCCTCATTGATGTCGCCATCGACTTGGTAAGCAGAGGCGACCATGACGGTATACTCATCCTTGTAGTGCTGCGAAAGAGAAGCCATTGGGCTTTGCACATATTGGACAGGCGAAAGCACCCACCCGATGTACAAGCCAAGTGCAGCTCCTACTCCCAACCCCAGCAATATTGATACGATAATACGCTGCATCGACGGCTAACCTTTATTCAAAACAGCGCTGTGGCGGTAAAACACATCTGGTTTATATTCACTATCAATCGCTGCTCAGTATTCAATCTAGATTCAAAATGGCGTACTTTAACTTTAGCTGGTTTAGAAGCACAGTCAAGATGCTTTGTAGATAGACATCAAATCAAACTCACTCAATTATGCGAGCTGATTTAGTTCAATAGCACGTCCGTCAGGGTCTTGGACAACAGCCCGCCGTCCATAGCTGCTCTCTTGCGCGGATGTTAACACAATGCTCCCACTATTTTGGAGCGTCTCAACGAGTTCATCGATATTGGTAACCTGAAAGCCAAGCACTGTTGCCCCTGCCGTTCTTCGGTCTGGCGCAGTCCCCGGTTTGCCGGGGAACATCTCGATGACCGTCCCACCAATTTCGCACGCATAGTGAAACGACCCCGTTCCGTGTTGCTCCTCAACAAATTCTAATCCCAAGCACTTGTAAAAGACTAGTGATGCGTCAAGATTAGCAGTACGAAGCACTAACAAGTTAAGGATAGGTTTCGGCATACAATTCCACAGTTAGCCATTCGTTTTTGTGAGCCAATAAATCGGCTCACACAATTCAACATAAGCAAAAGCTGTAAGTGACTTGCCCGTTGTTCAGAGGGTATAATAACAAACTACAAGCTCGGTGAACCGAACTTGTAGTCTTTAACCAGTGCCGGAGGTGGGAGTCGAACCCACATGAGTTGCCCCAACCGATTTTGAGTCGGTCGCGTCTGCCATTTCGCCACTCCGGCAAGTGAGTTTAGTATAAGACAGGATGATTGTCCCGTCAATGCTTGAAAACTTCAGATTATTTCTCGGATTTCTATATGGATGAACTCGCACTAATCCGCGACGCACAGAGCGGCAAAGTGGAGTCGTTCAATACGCTGGTGTTAACTTATCAATCTAGCGTCTATAACCTTGCCTATCGCCTAATCGGTGACTCTGAGATCGCGGCAGATGCCACTCAGGAAGCCTTTATCGCGGCTTATGGACATCTCGCATCGTTTCGCGGGGGCAACTTCAAAGCGTGGTTGATGCGGATCGTGACCAATGCGTGTTACGACGAACTACGCCGCCGCAAACGTCGTCCTACAGTCTCGCTTGACGATCCAGACGATGAGCAGGCTATCCAATTCGTCAGTACCAGCGATAGCCCTGAAACATTGGTGCAGCGCAACGCGCTCAACCGTGTCATTCAGGATTGTCTGGATGGCTTGCCGGATGATCAACGCTTGGTAGCTATCCTATGTGATGTGCAGGGCTACGATTATCAAGAGATCGCCAGCATTGCCCGTGTTTCGCTAGGGACGGTGAAATCACGGATTAGTCGCGCCCGCCAACGCTTGCGTGACTGTTTGCAAGGGGCAGGGGAACTTTTGCCAGAGTCCTATCGTCTACAAAGTAGTGACCGAAAATGACTGTGACTCCCGTGAACACTCCATCCGATCAGGATTTTGAACTACTTTCCGTCTATCTCGACAGTGCGTTGGATTCTGCTGAACGGGCGACCCTCGAAGCAAGACTCGCGGCGGAACCGACTCTCGCTGCTGAACTTGAGGCGTTACGCCGCACCGTGCAGATTGTCAAAGCCGCGCCGCCACTAATGCCGCCGCGCAATTTCACTTTAGATCCAGCTCGTTATCGTCCACCAACGCCGCCGTGGTGGGTTAGTACCCGCTGGATGCAGATTGTCGGGACAGTCGGCACTTTGGCGGCTGTCATGTTGATCGCAGTCGGCGGCGTGCTGTTCTCTACGGCAAATAATGCTCCATCTGCGGCTAGTATTGCTATGCAAACTACGCCGATGAGTGTGAATGCAACTGATAAAACGTCCGATGAAACCGTTGCGGCTATCGCTAGCACAAGTACTGCCCTTGCTAGCCCTACCGACGCGCTTAAAGATACTGATGCGGTGCTTGCTGGGAGTGCTGCAACTGCCGCTACTGTTAACCCAACAAGTTCTGCATCTGATTTTGCAGCGCAAAATGGAGCCGCTGACCAACAAACCGCGCCATCGGCCTCGGCAGGAGTAATCGCTGCGCCGTCTACTGTCCCTAATACTGCTGTCGCGCCCAACAGCGCTGCGCCCGCCCCTGCAATTGCCGCACCGACCCGTCCACCACAAGCACTAGAGTCAAGTGGCGGCGCAGCATCGTCAGCAGCAAAAATCGCGCCAACTGAGCCGCCAACGGCGATAGTATTACCAACACAAACCATCCAACGCACGGCGACAATTGCCCAGACCGCAACACAAACTGTCACTCGAACGACAGTCCCGACAAGCATTGCGGCTGTATCGACTGCTGTGCTACCCGCTGCAAATCAGGTGGCACAGCCAAGCAATGAACAGATTGCCAATTTCACTCCGCAGATCTTCCTGATCGCGGGCATCGCGCTGCTGGTCTTTTCCCTAATGCTGCTTGGACTAAGCTGGCTAAGATCACGTTTGTAGAGGACAAAACCATGACCGATTCACTTTATACAACACAATGGCCTGTCATTGGGCATAGTTGGGCAGTTGCTCAGCTTGCACGCAGTCTGAACCATGATCGGGTGCGTCACGCCTATCTAATCACTGGGCCGCAAGGTGTGGGCAAGACGACCTTTGCCAAAGCATTTGCTCAAGCGGTCAATTGCCTTGCCGATCACAGCCGACCTTGTGGTGTATGCCGCGCCTGTACGCTCATTGCCGATAATCACTATGCCGATGTGCGGATCATGCAAGCCGAGGGCACTACACTCAAGATCGATCAGGTGCGCGACATGCAGCATGAGTTATCACTGCGGCCTGTCGAAGCCCGCTATCGTGTAGTTATCTTGCGGCGCTTCCATGAAGCCACCCTACCAGCCATGGATGCACTGCTCAAGACGCTCGAAGAACCCGCGCCCTATGTAATCCTGCTCTTGACGACTGACACTGCCGATAATCTGCTACCAACTATCAAGTCGCGCTGTCAGCCGATCAATTTACGCACGCTGCCAGCACCAACGATCCGTCGGGCGCTCGAAGAACATTATCAGCTTGACACGGAACGGGCAACGCTGCTGGCGCAGCTTTCTGGCGGACGTATGGGTTGGGCGATCCGGGCGACTGCCGATGAGTCGCTACTTGAGGAACGCAGTCAACTCTTGAATATCTTGGAAGAAGCGCTGACGCAATCACGGATTGGACGGTTTGCGTTGGCAGAGTCCTTGAGCAAGGACAAACCAACCCTGTTCAGGGCGCTTGAACTCTGGCAAACTTACTGGCGCGATGTGTTGCTGTTAAGCCACAGCACCGCCACGCCCATTGCTAACCGAGATCGGCGACATACGCTCCAACAGATCGCAGTAGGGGTAAAGACAGAAGATGTGCAGTGCGTTTTTGCTGCCATTCAACGCACAACGCAGTACGTCGATCAGAATGTCAATCCGCGTCTAGCCCTTGAAGTGCTGATGCTAGATCTGCCGCGTGTGAAGTTATTCGCGGCTCCGCCTCACTAAAGGCATACCTTGTCACTGCATAGAAAATTTACAGCATTTGAAGCATCATAGAGGACAACATTCATGTACCGTGATCCTAAGCGTTTTGCCCGCCTGTTCCCCTCGAAACCAATTATCGGAATGATCCACCTTGCGCCGCTGCCCGGATCGCCTGCCTATGAGGGCAGTATGCAAAATATCCTAGATATTGCAGTTCGCGACACAGAAATGCTCGAACAAGGCGGCGTAGATGCCTTGATGATCGAGAACTTCTTCGACTCGCCGTTCTTCAAGGATAAGGTTGGCCCCGAAACCGTCGCGGCAATGACTGCGATTATCACTGTGCTGCGCCAGCGGACTCGACTTCCGCTGGGTGTGAATGTGCTGCGTAACGACGGGATGAGTGCTATCGCTATTGCTGTTGCCTGCCAATGTCAGTTTGTTCGTATCAATCAGTTATCGTGGGCGATGCTGACCGATCAGGGCATTATTGAAGGGAAAGCTGCCGAGATATTACGTTACCGTCGCCAACTCGATTCCGAAGTGCTGATCTTTGCCGACTGTTTGGTGAAACATGCTGTTTCGCTGGCTCCACAGTCGATGGAATTGGTCGCGATGGATACGTGGGAACGCGGCGGGGCTGATGCGTTAGTGATCAGCGGCACGGCGACGGGCAAGGAAACCGATATAAACGATGTACTAGAAGCCCGCAAAGGCGCACCAGACGCACCGATTGTCATTGGCAGTGGGATTACTCAAACCAACCTTCAAACCTTTTTGCCTGCTGTGGAGGGTGTGTTGGTCGGCACTTATTTTAAGGAGGCGGGGAATGTCGAAGCTCCGGTGGATCTAGTGCGGGTGCGCGAGATGGTGAACCTCAAGAAAACCTTGTACTCGGTCTAGGGCTTCGCGGCGACCCACATCGCTCAGATAGTCGATCTCCTCGCTGGACAGCGTCAACACAGGCATATTCTGGATGATAAGATTTTGCTTCATGGTTTCGATATGGCGATCCAGCGCTTCGATGTATGACAGTTCAACCGCCGTGACCTGATAGTGCCAACCGCGTTGGTGCATTCGCTGCCAGCAGGTCAACGGCGATGAGTCGATAAAGATAAAACCCTGCGGCTCAGGCACGGCCTGTGCTTGTTCAATGGTATCGCACAGCATCAGGTAAAAGGCATATTCATCGGCAGTGATGATCCGCGATTCGTGAAGGTAGGGCAAATAGACAAAGCGATTTGTCCATTGTCCCGCATCGACGAAATGATAATGATAGTGTTGCTGCGCTGTCGTTTCTTTGAAAACGCGCACGTAATCCCAGAAGTAGCGCAGTTGAGCAGTAAAGCCCCAGCGCACTTGATTTTGCAGATACAATGGCAAAAAGGGATTTGCTTCACTTGGTTCTGGGACATAACAGGCACTGGTGTAACATTCGCCCAATAGTCGGGCAAACGTTGTTTTGCCCGATGCCATATTCCCAGCGATGCAAATCGTGATTGGCTTAGATACCATAGCCATTAATTTTAACGATCTGCACTATGCTGTTGTAACATTGCCACCAACGCTGCCCGATCTGGCATGGAAGGTTGCGCCCCGGCTTTGGTAACAGAAAGTGCTCCCGCTGCCAGTCCCCATAGTATCGCTTCATCGATGGGATAACCCTCATCTAGCGCGGCAGCCAAGCCACCATTGAAGGCATCACCCGCTGCAACGGTATCTACCGCTTTGACCTGAAACGCAGGATAGAGCTTACCTGACCCATCTGTTTTTTCACTGCGCCAGAAGACTCCCTTGCTGCCCATTTTGATGATCACATCGTGCACACCACGATCTAACAACACTTGTGAGGCGTGTACTGCATCGGCTTCGTTTTGCACTGGAAACCCGACAAGCAGTGCTACTTCCGTTTCGTTCGGCGTGATTACATCGATCAGCGGGTAAATCTCGTCGGGCAGCAATACCGCAGGGGCAGGATCAAGAATCACTCTCACATGATGTTTGTGTGCCGTCCGTATTGCTGCAAACACTATTTCTAGCGGGATTTCGAGTTGCAGCAGCAAAACGCTTGCGTCCGATAACCGTTGGTTCAGACGAGCTAAATCGTCGGAGCCAAATGTCCCGTTTGCGCCTGCCACGATGATAATATTATTTTCGGCAGAGTCGTCTACTGCGATGGTCGCCACGCCCGACGAAACACCATTGTGCGTCACAACATCGGATACATCGACATGGTACGACGCGAGGGTATCAATCAGGGTTTTGCCAAAGCCGTCATCGCCGACACGCCCAATCATAGCGGTGCTGACACCAAGCCGCGCACAGGCCACCGCCTGATTAGCCCCTTTGCCGCCGGGCACTGTCGAGAAAGAGTATCCGTTGAGCGTTTCGCCAGCCTTTGGCAAGCGTGGCGTGCGCGTCACGAACACGCCC
>JBDTVG010000015.1:0-10586 GCA_040007395.1 Chloroflexota bacterium | reverse complement strand
TGTGCGTTTATTGTAAAGCAGCCAGCGCGGTACTGGATATGTTGTGGGAGTCACCCACCGCACGCGATCAATTTGCCGCATTGGGCGCAGACCTTTCGACACTTGGCCCACTGGTTCATGAGGTTTTTGTCCCTGCCTACTGCCAATTCAAGAATCAGCAGGATGTAGCCACTCTTGCCCGTTTGGATGCCGAGATCAGTAACGAACTACTCGCGCCATATTACGAGAAACCAACCTTCAAGGAAATTTGGGCGGACTGGGGCGATAGCACTCGCGGCGCGTTTATGCGGGAACAGTTCGAGGCCAAACTGGCGATAGTGCTGACGCGCTATAACGGTGACGCACTGCTCAAAGGGTATACAGCGGCCTACAGTGCTTACCTGCAAAAGCATCCCGCCCGCCATTAAAAGGTTCACAGGACTCATGATCGCCTTAGCATTGGTCATGAGTCTACCTGAAGTACAAGACAAGGTTTTCCTGAACTATGTTTCCAACGTTAACTCTCTCTGGTGCGCCGTTTGAGCGAGGACAGCAGCATGGCTCACAGGCTAGCGCACAGATCAATCAAAGCATCGCCAGCTACGCCCGACTTTTCGCCTATCAGCGCGGGATCGATTGGGCAGCGGTTCAGACTGAAGCACTAAGCTACAGCGACGCGATCGCCAATTTTGATTCTACTTTGTGGGATGAAATGCAAGGGATCGCCGCCGGATCGGGACACAGCTTTGCGACGATTCTCGCGCTCAATGCTCGGACTGAACTTTTGGCAGGGACACGTCCCGGCCTAGCCCATCCCAATTATAGTGAGGCAGTTAGCCATAATCGGGCAGCGTTTGTCCCTGACCACAGCGAATGTACAGCGTTGGCAGTTCTGCCCCAAGCCAGCGCCACCAGCGAGCCTATCCTCGCGCAAAATTGGGATTGGCACGGCGACCAACGTGCCGCCTGTATCTTATTGCGGATTCATGCGCCGGGGCTTCCGGTAATCCTGACCCTGACCGAAGCCGGAATCGTCGGCAAGATCGGGTTAAACGACGCGGGGTTAGGTATTTGTTTGAACATCCTGCAATCGCGGCTGGATGGGCAAAAGCCGGGGGTACCTGTCCATATTTTGCTGCGGGCAATGTTGGGGAAATCTACGCTTGCCGAGGCCACAGCGCTAGCAACCAGTGTACAGCCGGGGGCATCCTCTAATTTGCTATGTGCCGACACCAACGGAGAGGCCATCAGCATCGAGATCACACCCGCCGGATCGGGAATAATCAACCCCAAAGTAGGTTTGCTGATTCATACGAACCACTGCATTTCGCCGGAGACGTGTCCGGTTGCCAGTCCGCTTATGCCGAGTTCAAGCAGCGAACCACGCTACAACCGCGCCCAGCAGATGCTTACCCCACAAATCGGCAGCATAAGTCGTGATGACGTAATCGCCGTGCTGCGCGACGAATCGGAAGGATTGCTATCGATTTGTCGGCATCCTGATCTCAGTGTCCCGGTAGAAGCACAGATCGAGACAGTCGCCGCGGTCGTGATGGATCTGGCGGCACACACGATGTACGTTGCGCCGGATATTCCGTCACAGGTCGAGTTTAGCCCGGTGAGCCTGTAGCCAATCTCCCCTAACGGACTCCGCTGCACTATCACTAAATTCGCACAACGGGCAATAGATCCACTGCCCGCGCTTCGTATAATGACTCAATCATCCGAGAGTTTATGGTTTAGCCTGCAATGCCTCTGCCACCGCCACGAGATCGGCGGCACACGCGGGCGGCATCTGATCGCTGGTCAGGGCTTTGACGGCGCTGATAAAGGCGGGTAGCTGTTTCGTGTCCAACTTAGCGATAAGCGATTGCTGCACATTGGCTTTGGTACAGCGCTTAGTGATAGTGGCAAGTCTCTCCGATGAAACAATGGGCACAGTTATTTGTAGCGAGTCGTTGGCAACACTTTTGGCTGTAGAATCACCGGTAACGTTGCCTAGAAACAACAGCCTTCCGCCATCACGACTCCAAATCACAGATTTGCCAATGATTACCTTCCCTTGATCGCGCTCTATCTTCTTTAGCAATTTCCAACTTGTCGCATCCCAAACCTTTATAGTACTTGCATGGGTTGCCGTTTCCAAGTAGTTTCCATCAGCACTCCACGTTACAACGTCAATTACGCTCTTGGGTTCTGGAAACTCAAAAATTTGTTTTCCATCGCTAGGACTGATAACGGCAATAGTGTTTGCACCACCAATGGCAAGCTTACCACTATCAGGACTCCAATTTACACTAAACACATCTCCCGCAGGCCCGACTGCACGAAAATCATTCTTTGAAAGATCATCCACAATCGAGGCAGAGAAGAATCCTGCCACAGCCAATTTTGTACTATCGGGACTCCATGCTACGCCATTAAAAACTGAGTTCCCCAAGGTTCTAAGCAAAACATAGTTATCGTCTTTAGTACTCCATATTTTTATTGGTGAATTTTCGGAAAAAATACCGGTCGCCAGTTTTGTTCCATCAGGACTCCAAGCAACGAAGGCATACCCATCAGTATAAATGTCGCTATGAAGTTCTGTGAGCAGTTGACCATTCCCAGCATTCCAGATACGGATAATACCATCAAGCGAACTAGCACTGGCAACTCTTGTCCCATCGGGACTCCATGTGATCGTATCTACTCGAGTCGAGGGTACATTAAAAACAACGAGCTGTTTATTGGTGGCTAAATCCCAAATTGCTTGATAACTATTGTCGCCTACGAGCGCTACTTTAGTCCCATCTGGGCTGAGTTCCATTGAAGCGAGTTTAGGAGTCTGTTGAGCATTGGTAGCCGTAGGAACAATTGCTAGTAAACCCAGATAAGTTGTAAGCAAACATATCGTAAAAATCAGGACAATACGTCGCCGTTGGAATGATGTTTTCACAACCATTTCTCCTGTCGAGTAACTTGTATCCTGCATTACTTCAGGACATTTACAACTTGGAGTGTAACCGCAGATGGATAATTTTCTTTAAGGCGTAGGGGAAACACACAATTTCGCTACTGCTTAATTAAACTTGGCACAAAAAAAGCGGCTGGATCGCTATCTATCCAACCGCCTATGCTTTTGTTGAGTGCTACAACCGCAAATGGGGCGGCGTATTAGCCCCTCAATTATTGTAGTTATCCAACCACTGCATCATCAGCGGAATGAGATCCTTGGCCCCAAGCATCCCAACCCCATGCGCGGCTGACGACGCATAAATCCGTACCAAGAGATTGACATCTTTCGAGGCGGAAAAGGCGAGTGACTTGACCCCTAAAGCAGAAGATTCATCAAGCTGAGAGGCTGCCATAAATATAGATTTTTTGGGCATTTTTTTGATTGCGTCTCTGGCATCGACACCCTCATAATTGACATCGGGCGAAAGTGCAATCGTCGCATGACAGGCATCATCAGTAGCACAGACACGCAGCGCTAGGTTAGCACCAATACTCGCCCCAATGACCACAACATGATCAGGATCAACTGAAGGTTGCTTACGGAGCCAATCCATGAGCGCATGTGCATCACTTTCGGCAAGTGTCCAATTGCGATCCCCACCCGTCAAACCATGCCCACGCATATCGACTGCCAGTATGTTATAGCCTTTTTGGGCAAGTGGCATAATGAGAGGTTCCCACTGAACTCGCGTCCCGCCAAGCTGATGCAACAACAGCACCGCCGGAGCCTTTTCGCTCCCAGACACGCTATAGAACGTCCCCTGAATCTTTAGACCATCTGCCATCGGAATTTCGATCTTCTGCGATGGCGGGGACGTAACCACTTCGGTTGCCGCATCGACCTGACCGGATATGCCGTTTGAATTAAGTACGATC
Organism: Chloroflexota bacterium; assembly: GCA_040007395.1. GTDB lineage: Bacteria > Chloroflexota > Anaerolineae > Aggregatilineales > UBA2796 > DATGFK01. Next base: position 6,734 of record JBDTVG010000015.1, on the reverse strand, counting down.
CCACTGAGTGCCAAGATACATAGCCCACTGAGTAGTATCTTTTTCATCAATTTTACCTTTAAACTCATGAGAGATCAGGGCAGTCTTGCACGATTACCCCAATTCACAGTTCGAATTAATTACAACAATAGGGGCAGGCCGATGTGCCCGCCCGCTAAAATAAGCCAAGTTGTCCCAGCCAGTATGCGTTAGGGCTGCTTGGGGCCGTGTACTTGATACATGACCGTGAAGTTGGGTTGATCCTTAAGTTTGCGCGGCGCGATGCCGTCGGCTTCGACAAAATCTTTAACGATCTGGTAGGTGTCCTCGCTGATCAGGACTTCGCCGCCGAGTGCGTTTTCTTGCAGCAGCTTGGCGAACTGGAGCGAATTGCCGATGGCGGTGAACTCTTTACGGCGCGGGCTGCCTACATTGCCCAGCACGGCAGAGCCAGTATGCACGCCGATCCCATAGAGCAAGCGTTGGTCGGCGGGTAACACTTCATGGAGTTGCTGGACGTTCTGCACCATCGCTAGCGCCGCATATACAGCGCGGACGGCGTGATCTTCGTGTGGGTTAAGCTGCGTATTGAACAAGCCCACTACCGCATCGCCCATGAACTTATCGACGATTCCTTCGTTATCGTGGATCGCGTCGGCACTCACGGTCAGGTAGCGATTGATCGTCTCCATCAGTTCTTCTGGCTGAAGCGATTCGCTAAACGTGGTGAAACCACGCACATCGCAGAACAGGATCGAGACTTCGCGCTCAACCCCACCCAGATTCAGTTCGTCAATGGTTTTGATGTTATCGACCATGGCGGGCGGTAGATAGCGCCGCACCACGCTTAACTGTGCCTGACGCTGCTTGACTTCGGTCAGGTCATCGACCACAATGGCGACACCCTGTGTGACCTGTGCCGCGTCCTTGAGTGGGCTTAACTTCAAGTCGAGACTGACCTGCCCACGCGAGTCCAGCACCGGATCGACTTCGACAGTCTGGGTAAGGTTATGTTCACGCACATTTGCCAGCAGTTGCTCAAAGCCGTCATACAGCGGCGGCAGAATCACATTGAGCAGTTGTCCAATGGCCTGTTCGCTGGAAATGTCAAGAATGCGAGCAGCGGCGGCGTTTAACGTCGTGATGCGATTCTCCGCGTCGGTCGTGATTACGCCGCTGGCGATAGAAGCAAACACATCGTCCATAAACTCTTTGATTTCGGTGATCTCCGCGAGGCTCGCCCGGACACGATCAAACAGGCGGGCGTTCTCAATAGCGATAGCGGCCTGATGCGCGAAGGCTGTGACCAGCTTTTGCTCACGTTCGCTAAACAGGTTCGGGCGCATCCGGTTATCGGCATAGATCACACCCGTGATTACGCCCTTACGCTTGAGCGCGACGCACAGAATGCTGCGGAGCCGGAGATTAGCCACGCTCTGTACATTCGTAAATTGCGTTTCTTCAAACGCATCGACTGTGACCAACAGTTCGCCATCTTGGGCGACCTTCTCAAGAATCGTGCGGCTGACGACGAAGGCATCTTGGGGAATGTCTTGCTGGTTTTTGTCACGCGCCACCCGAAAGTCGAGGCTGCCCGTTACTGGGTCTTTCAGCACAATATAGCCACGCTCGGCTCCGGTCAACGAGATCACGGTGTCCACTACATCGTTGAGCACGAGATCCAGATCCAACTGGGAGTTGATAATCTCAGTGGTACGCGCTAGTTCGCGCAACTGCTGCAACTCGATCTGGACATTGTTCAGTTGGTCCGGCATTGTGCGGAGCACCCCAGCGACCCCCTTGAGGTTTTCCAAAGCCCCCGGCGGGACGCTCAGATCGCGTTTCTCCGACATTTCACCATTGGCGTTCAGCTTCTCTGCCAAATCCAAGGCAACGCGACTCAACCGCTCTAACGCGGCAGGAGGATTAGCAGGTAAAGATGGTTGAGCATGTAGTGTCGTATCGTTCATTAATCACCGTCCTCTGGAACAGCTACCTTACGCATTGGCTATCCCATTGATCCCTTTGACGGCGTGCTGCCGCCTCGAACAGAATATAACCTTGATGCAAACTGATCAAGCCAACGCGATTTCGCGGCTGACCTGATAGATTTTTGTAGACTGTTTCCGCCCCTTAACCTGAATCTGATCGCGGGGAATGACGCTAATCCCGTTGGCGGGGTCAGCAAACAGTGTTTCGCACCGCTGATAAGTATCTTCGCTAATGATGATCTGACCCGGTTGAGCGTTTTCGAGCAAACGGTGTGCCAGATTGATGGCATCGCCAATGGCGGTAAATTCCTTACGGGTTTCGCTGCCCGCGTTACCGAGTGTCGCCACTCCGGTATGAATACCAGCGCGGAAGTGTTTTACGCCGTCTGGTTCACCCGTCAGACGGTAAAATGCAGTGAACTCGTTTGCCATGTTCAACGCCGAAAGCACTGCCCGCCATGCATGATCTTCGCCGGGGTTAAGCTGTGTGTTGAACAGAACCATGATCTCATTTGCCATGTACTTGTCGATTACGCCGTTCTGCTGCGTTACTGCGTCCGAGGCAACGGTCAGATACAGGTTGAGCATTTCCATCAATTCAGGCGGCTTCAAACTCGGCGGGAAGGTCGCGAAGCCGCGCACATCGATAAACAGGGTGGTAATGAGTCGTCGTTCGCCACCCAAGCCCAATTTGTCGATGCTGGTAATATTGTCCACCATCGCTGGCGGCAAATAGCGGCGGATCACGTTGAGTTGTGCCTCACGCTGCTTTAGCTCGGTGAGGTCATCCACCACGATGGCGACCCCTTGTGTGACCTGCTGTCCATCACGCAGCGGGCTAAACCTGAGATTGAGGTTGACTGGCCCACGCTCCGGGATAAACGGTTCGATCTCCATCGTATGCTCGATCTCGTGTTCGCGTACCGCCCGCACCAGTTGATCGAGTTCATCATACAAAGTGGGGAGCGCTTCCCAAAGTATCTGACCTTTGAAAAGATCGAGCGCAATGTTCAGGATATGGCAAGCTGCATCATTCACGGTCAATACCGTATCGTTGGCGGCGGTGGTGATCACACCGCTGGCGATAGATGCAAATACACTGTCGATCAGGTCGCGGTTGTAGGTAATCTCGGCAAGGCTAGTGCGTAGTTCTTCAAACAGACGGGCATTTTCAATCGCGACAGCCGCCTGATTAGCAAAAGCATAGAGCAGCGTTAGCTCTTTGTTGCCGAATAACCCGGAACGGATACGGTTATCGGCATAGATCACGCCCGTCACTTTGCCTTTGAGCAGCAGCGGCACACATAGAATGCTGCGTAGGGCAAAACTGACTACGCTGTCCTGACTGCTAAAGCGTGTATCCTGCGCGGCATTGGTTGTTACCACAGGCACGCCAGAGTCCGCTACGTCGCCCACAATAGTGCTGCTCACAATGAATTCGCCTTGGTCAAGGGTGCGCTGTTCAATGTTACGGGCCACCCGGAATTCCAGTTCTTTGGTTTGTTCGTTGCGAAGCATCAAATAGCCGCGTTCGGCTCCGGTCAGCCGAATCACGGTATCCATAACGGCGTTCAACACGTCGCCCAGTTCCAGAGTCGAATTGATCATCTCCGCCGTATCGCTTAACGCCCGGAACCGCTGGACTTCGGTCTGGGTCTCCTCGACCGTGTTACCAACGGTTTGCAAGTCGGTACGCAATTTTTGTAAGTCTGCTAGAAAGTTGGCGGGCAGCGCCATCCCTTTTTGGCGTAGCAATTGCTGATGTTGGCGCAGCACACCCTCAAGATCATCGACAGTTTTTTCAAGGTGACGAATTTCATTGATGATGGACATCTGTGTTGCATGTGGGGTGGCGTTTTCCATAGACCATTAGCCTCGACAATGTGCGGGATAAGCACTACACATAGAATTCTACGCCCATTATATGTTCGCATAAGAGTCTCGGCAACTGACACCTACGGACTCCAAACTTAATTTTACCCTACGCTTACCTGACTATTTGCCCCTATTTGCGACGGAACCACTTCTTGAACTTGCGGGCGAAGAACGCACGACGCGCCCGCTTCCACGCATTCTGCGCGTGATCTTCCTCGCTGAACGTAGCGTTACGCGGGCGGGCATAGCGTTCGGTGATATACATATCCGTGATCGTCGTTACCGGACGGTTGCCGTTCGGCACTTCCTTCGAGATGCGCCGCCCACGTTCCAGCGGCGTATTGGCTTCGCCCAACGCAATACCTAGCCAACCCGCATAGATCGCCAGTCGCGCATAGGCTCGACCCACCGGACTTACTCGATCCAAGCCGCGATACTCGACCCACCATAGGACACCGACGGCGAGGAATGAGATTATCCCAATCAATACAGCCAGCAGCAGCAAGATGTTAAAAGCCGCTTGGACTGGTGGCGGAACCTGAATCGGTGGGACGGGAATCGGCGTGGCAGTTGTTGTCACTGTGGGCAATGGCGTATAAGTAAAGGTTGCCTGTGGCTGTTGCAGCGGCGGAGTTTCCGTAATAACCGCAGCCCCGGCAATCTGGGTGGAGGTCGGGCTTGGCAATGGCGTAAGCGTTGCCGTTGGTGTATTGGTGGCAGGCGGAGTTGTGGTGGGTTTGCCGCTTGGATCAACGTGATCAGCGGTGTTTTGAGCCGAGGTTGGCTCAAACTCGACCCAACCCGCGGAGCCAAAGTACACCTCGACCCATGTGTGAGCATCGCGTTCGCGGACGACATAGGTTTGCGAGGCTTGATCGTAGATGCCCTGTGAAAAGCCTGCCGCCATTCGCGCCGGAACACCCACCGAACGCAGCATGATCACCATTGCCGACGCATAATAGGTGCAGTAGCCCTCTTTTTGATCGAACAAGACCCAATCGACCAGATCGCGATCTGCGGGCGGATTGAGGATCGATTCGTTGTAGCGAATGTTGGTACGCAACCACTGCTCAATCGCTTTGGCCTTGTCGTAATTGTTTTGCGCCTTCGCTTGCTGGACAATTTGCGCCGCCAACGTCCGAGTCCGTGCTGTGATCGAAGGCGGCAGCGGGAGATCTAGTTTTTGAAGGTAGTCTGGGACATCTGGCGGGACGTTCCGCAGGTAGGCCGCCGACACAGTGCTGATCGATGAGGTAACGGTATAGCTGTCACCTTCACTCAGCCGATCCATTTGGCGCGTCACCGACGGGTTGATCGTCTGGGCGGCCTCATCAACATAGTCCATCTCAACTTTTATTGGCAGATTGAAGGTGAGTGGCTGCGGTGCGGCATACACCAGCCCCGATGTACTGACCGCCATCGTGAACTGCTGACTGACATTGCGACGTGTGGTCGAATCAATCGGTGGATATTTAAAGTCAATGTTCGGGCCAGATAATTCAAGGTTTCGCGGCGACGACCATGTATTAAGCTGATAGCGGTCAAATACCCGCGATTTCCAGTAATAATGTGGCCCCGGCGGCGCTTTGACCACCATAACAATCTGGTCGCCAAGCTGAAGCGCACCCCCTAGCGTCAACGTATCGCCGCCATAATAGTCGGCGGTAGCGGCTCCTTCGCTTTCCAGCGATCCAAACAGCTTGTTGAGCAACTGGGTTAGTTTGTTGAACGCCTCGCCATTTAGAAACTGTTGAAAGCGTTTGGCGCTCTCTTCGGGCGAACCAGTTGGCAGAGTCCACGCCAGAACGACCATGACCACCGCGATCAAGGTACTCGAACGGAAAAACCATGCTCGCAGATTGCGTTGGCTACCCAGATAGGAAACGTGATTCATATACCAATCGAACTCACGCGCCTCGATGTGGGAGCGCACGATCAGCCACAGCGACAGGAACACATAGACAATCAGGTAGCCATCCAGATTGGGCTGTTTCAGGTTGTAGAAGCCATTCAGTACCAACACAATGCCGGGCGGCAAGATCGCCCGCCATACGCGATCCAGCCGGAAGGTATGCCACGCTGTGTTATGCCCCAGAAACCAGATCAACACGGACAGAAACAATACCAGCAAATAGGGATCGAGCGTATTGGTACGGATCGAGCTGTTCAAGCTGCCATAAAATCGAGTCAGAATCGCCACGAAGCGCTGTACAGGATTTCCCGGCGCAACAATAAATTGAATGATCGTAATCGTGGCAAGGGCATAGATCGCACTCAGGATCAGCGCCAAGCCTTCGGAGTAGTGACTGCGTGCCAGCAAGAATCCGAACAATACGGACAGGATCGCCACTGGGATAAGTTGACTCAGGCTAACGCGCCATGTCACGCTTTGTTGGGCAAAGTCTTTGGAGAGATCAAGCGACGCATTGAGTGCCAGCACAGGCACGACCATCAACATACAGGTAACGATGAGGGTCGAGAAATCGCCGGAGGTGAACAGAGTGCGCCACGTATTCCGCACACGTCGCCAGAACATAGGCCAATTCGGCAAAGGAAACATAGTACGGTTCAATGACGAAGCCTCACATTACAACTTATGCTACATCGTTATATAAAAAAGGCGACCTGACAAGTCGCCTTGTGTACTACCACTTACGCAACAAAAGATCACCTATTCATTATAAGGGTAGTGTAGCGTTTTGAGGCAGGGATCACAACGGGTCGTAGGGCAAACGGCAGGGATCAGCACATTTTTTTCACCTGACGTTAATCCTTGCCAGAAATCCGGCTATAACTGACGATTTATGATCGATATCGGAAAATAAAGGTAAATTTTTTGGGTCTTCAGGGAAATCGGTGGTAAGCGCTACCTGTGGCGGTATCAGGCGA
>JBDTVG010000014.1:0-60040 GCA_040007395.1 Chloroflexota bacterium | reverse complement strand
GCCTGTTTGCAGCGATCAAGCTGGTAGTTGGTGTAGCCGCGCCGGTACCAGGCCAGCGCGTCGTCCGGCGTGAGCCGCAGCAACCGGGTCAGGTCGGCCAGCGCCTCGACATGGAGGTCGGCTTCATAGTGAGCATAAGCCCGGTCGCGCAATGCCTCTAAATCGCGGGTTTCCATTACACGTTGCCTCCAACCAATCAAACTCATCCGTATAATACCACACCTGGAGGACCCGAGCTATGAAGTAGCTCACAACCTGTATATCCTTTAGCCCACGACCTACGTTCACAAATTCTCACCTGACCCAAAAAGAATAGGAGATAGCAATTCCATGATCAAGCACCAACCCTTTGGCCGCACCGGGCACCAGAGTACCGCCGTCATCTTCGGCGGCGCGGCCCTCGGCGGGGCCACCCAGGCCGAAGCCGACCGCACCCTCGACGTGTTGCTCGAGTACGGCATCAACCACATTGATACGGCCAACAGCTACGGCGACGCGGAACTCCGCATCGGCCCCTGGATGGACCGCCACCGCGACGATTTCTTCCTGGCAACCAAGACCGGCGAGCGCACCGCCGCCGGGGCACGGGAACATCTCCACCGCTCGCTGGAGCGGCTGCATACCGACCACCTTGACCTGTGGCAGATGCACTATCTGGTGGACCCTGCCGAGTGGGAGGTGGCGATGGGGCCGGGCGGCGTGCTGGAAGCGTTCATCGAGGCCCGCGACCAGGGATTGGTCCGCTTCCTCGGCGTGACCGGCCACGATATCGCCATCGCCGGGATGCACCGCCGCAGCCTGGACCGCTTCGATTTCGACTCGATCCTCCTGCCCTACAACTTCACCACCATGCAGAATCCGACCTACGCCGCCAACTTCGAGGCGTTGCTGGCCCTCTGCCAGGAGCGCAACGTCGCGGTGCAGACGATCAAGGGCCTGACGAAAGGCCCCTGGGGCGACCATCCGCACCACGCTAACACCTGGTATGAGCCGTTCACCGCCCAGGCCGATATTGACACGGCGGTCCAGTGGGTGCTCAGCCGCCCCGGCATCTTCCTCAACACCCCCGCCGAGATGACCCTGCTGCCCAAAGTGCTGGACGCCGCTACCCGCTTCTATGCCGAGGCTCCGGCGGCCCCGACCGACGTAGTGATGGCCGAGCTGGAAGCGACCCCGCTGTTTGTGTAGCCGGTAAACCCTCCAGGCCGGGGAGCCATTGTGCCCCTGCCGGGAAAGCGAAGACCACCGATAGCGCTTCTTCTATCGGTGGTCTTCGGAATAGGCGGGGCTGCGAAACAGGTAGATACCCATCGCTAGCCGCCATCGTCAGGAGCAATACTGCATATTTTCGGAAGCCGCACACGAATCCGCTGCGTTGGTCGCCAGGACCAGCAAGGTGCGCGTCGGCAGAGAGAGGGGGTCGGGGGCCTCGCGCAGGACGACGGCAATGTCATGGAGCAACGCGGCCTGGACAGCCGGGGGCTGGGATTGGACCCAGGAATAGGTCGTGAGTAGTTGCTGGAAGCGGTCGTGGCTATAGTCGAGCGTACTCAGGATCACCGTTGAGGTGATCCCGGTGAAAGTGCCCGCGTCGCGCAACGCGGCCAGCCAGCCGTCGGTGAACCCCTCGAACCGCGCCTCGCTCGCATCCGGCCACCCGACCAACCCAGGCACATGGCGCAGGCATACATCACGAATACGCCCCAGCAGCGGATCGGCGTCGTAGTGGGTGAAATTCCAGAATAGGGCCAGCGTGCCCCCCGTTGCCAGGACGCGATGGGCTTTCGGCAGCCCGACCGCCAGGTCCACCCAATGAAACGCCTGGGCCGACACGAGCAGGTCATACGCCCGAGCGGGCAGCGTCATTTGCTCGAACCCACCTACCCCAAACTGTACGTTCGGGAAGGCGGCCAACCGCTGGCGGGCCACAGCGACCAGCGCGGGACTCAGGTCGGTGGCGTAGATCGGCTGGCCCAGCGTGGCAAACAGCCGGGTCGCCTGCCCGCTGCCACAGCCGACTTCGAGGATGCGGATCGTGCCGGTCTCCGGCACGCGCCCCAATACCTCGGAGAGGATCGCGGGGGGGTAGCCGGGCCGGACGGCATCGTATAGATCCGGGATTGTACCAAATGTGTGCCCTAATTGTAGAGGATCAGCGCTCATAGTAAGCTGCGCTTAAGCAAGAAGCTTGCCGCACCCTCGATGGGTGTCTCGGTAGACCGGCTTGGGCAGCCGCGGCCAGCTCTAGCCCCTGCGAATGCAATGTGAGTGCGCCAGCAGCGCATTGAGCCAGGACACGGCGGTGTTATATCATGTGTTGATGCCGAACACGCTTACTGCCGGTGCAATACGGCGAAGTACGCGCCTTGGGTGACCAGGCTATATTGCGGGGCGAACGCCTGCTGCGCCGTCTGGAGGTCTGCTGGGCAGCCGAACACTTCTACATAGGGATAGGTTGCCGCGTAGCGCGTGCCCAACGGGGCGGCCCGCACCTCCTCCAGCGTCATCTGCGTCACCAGCAGATCCGCGCCATCGGCGGCGGGATCGAAGCGCGGGATCACCAGCGAAGTCTCCATCAAATTGGTCCGCTGTCGCCGCGTCTCTGCCAGCCGGTCTAGAGCAAACCACTTCAGCGTCGGTGCCCCCAGCGACCAGCCGATCGGCTCCCGCTGGCACGCGCCCCCCGCTTCCCACTCGTAGACCGTGAGCGCCAGTACCGAAGCGCGGCGCGGGATCGCTGCCGTCGTCGCGTCGTCAATCGTCTCCATCGCCGCTGCCGCGCGCTGGTACTCGACCACATGCACCCCCAGCAGGAGCAACACGCAGCCGACGGCCACCAGCCCCCGCCCCAAACGCAGGGGCTGATAGCGGCACGCAGCCAGGGTGAACAGGATCGCAGGCAAGATCAGCCGCTCGTCCGGGCGGATCAGGTCGCTGATCTGGTAGACCGGCATCAATACCGCCCCCACGACCAGCAGCGCGCTGACTCCGAGCAGCGGGCGCGCAGCGGGCACCAGGCGCGGTCGCCCCAGCAGCGCCAGCCACAGCGCGCCGAAGAGGAGCAGTCCGGCCAGGTTGGCCCAGAACACCGGCACCAGCGCGGGAAACGGATCGGCCCGCAGGAACAACTGCCAGGGAGCGATCAGCGCCAGTGCCTTCTCGGTTAGGGAGGGATAGAACAGCAGCGTCGTCGCCCCGCGCGGGCTTGCCAGGTACCAGCCGAGCAGCCCCAGGGCCGGGAGCCACGTCGCCCCCAGCGCCAGCGCCGCCCGCCCCAACCCTCGCCGCACCAGCACCAGGCCGTAGACCCCACAGACGGCCATAAACACCGCCCAGGCCATCAGGTGCGCCAGGTACAACCCCACGCTCAACCCGGCCAGCAGGACCAGCGTCCGCCGCGAGGGTCCACGAGTCGCGCCGTCTGTCGCGCGATGGAGCACGCCAACGGCGATACAGACCAACCCTACCGCCAGCAGATAGCTCAGGTAGCCTTTCGTCAGGAAGTAGCCATAGGCCCACGGCCAGCCCAGCCACTCAGCGGCGGTGCGTTGGCCCTGGACGCTCCGCACCAGGAAGGCGAACCCAAAGGCCGCGACCAGCACGCACGCCGCCAGGAAGACGCTCCCCGACATTTCGCGGGAGAACACGCCGCCCAGCAGCCCGATCCCCACCGGCGCGGCCAGGTTGGGCACCGGCACCGGCACCAGGGTATAGGCCACCGCCGCCGAGGGGCCGTGGTGCGCGCCAAAGAGCAACCCGGTCACCAGGTGGCCGGTATACAGCCAATGAAAATAATCATAAAGCGGCGGGAACTCGTTCAGAACGAGCGGCAGGACCGCGACCAGCGAGACGAGTCCCCAGAGAACCCGCCATCCCGGCCCCAGCACCCACGCCGGATTAGACCGAAAATCCTGCTCATAGGCGAAGTTAATCAGTTGTCCCCAACTGGGAGTCGGCGGATTTACGCCCAACCCCAAAAAGCTCAAGACAGCCTCGGTAAAGATAAAGCCGGGGACCGCCAGCGCCGCGATCACGATCAGCGGCCCAATAATGTTGGGCAGCAGATGCACCAGAATGATCCGCCGATTGCGTGCGCCGACTGCCCGCGCTGCCTCGACGAATTCTTTTTGTTTGTAGGAAAGTACCTGCCCGCGTGTCAACCGTGCAATGCCGATCCAACTCAATAGGCCAAGCGCGATGAAGAGGAAAAACAACCCACTCATCTTGCGATCTATATCAACTGCCAGCAGGCCAATCGGCCCAATCGTGTCACGATAAGCCGGATCACGGCTGTAGTCGGCAACTGCTTTGAAGAATACTTGCATAAGGATAATCAGCACAAGATCGGGCAGGCCATACATAAAGTCGATCACCCGCATCATGAAGTTATCGATCCAGCCGCCGAAGTAACCCGCCACCAGCCCATACAACGTGCCAATTGAAATGGCAATCGTTGTTCCGATGATGCCAACCGCTAACGAGATTTGTGTCCCGTAAATCACGCGGCTAAAAATATCGCGCCCCAGCGTATCCGAACCAAAAATGAAACAGTATTGCGGTGTGCCGGGTTTATTGTCAGTGGCGCAAGACATAGCAGGAGCCAACGATGACCCCTGATGGGTGCTCGTTGGATCTTCGACCAATCCCAGCCGTCGCCAGAAGTCAGCCGTAATCCCTAGCAGAACCAGCAGAATTACAACGATCAGGCCCAAGACTGCCAGACGGTTCGCACTGAACTGTACCCACGTATCAGCCCAATAGGAACGGGCTTTCGTATCATCTTCGGCAAGCGAGAGCGGCTTTGCGTTAGCGGCAACGGTCATCTAAATTAAAACTCCGAACTTCTAGCCTGTGTCCGTATATGTCGGTAATGTTAATGGAAATTACGTACAGACACTCTATCACGGATGTTAACCTTTGATGAGAATTGTTCTAAACTCATCTGAACATCCGCGACGAAAATCTTCACAACCTTATGAATCTGATGATCACGTTGATCGCGTTAAGAGACGCGATGGCACGATACCCAATGCCCCGGCAGCACTTCTTGAAGGACTGGCTCATCCCGGAAGCACGAGTCCATCGCAACAGGGCAGCGCGTATTGAAGTTGCAGCCAACAGGCGGGTTCGCGGGACTAGGCACATCGCCCTTTAGGATAATCCGCTGCCGTTGCTGCTCGACTTCGGGGTCAGGAACAGGAACCGCCGAGAGCAACGCCTGTGTATAGGGATGCAGCGGATTAGTATACAGATCGTCAGAATCAGCCAATTCGACGATCTTGCCGAGGTACATCACCGCGACGCGATCACAGATATGCCGCACCATGCTCAAGTCGTGGGCGATAAACAGATACGTTAGACCGAATTCATGTTGTAGGTCTTGCAGCAGGTTGACGACCTGCGCCTGAATCGATACATCCAACGCGGAGATCGGCTCATCGGCAACAATCAGAGTTGGGTTAAGGGCAAGGGCGCGGGCGATCCCGATGCGTTGGCGCTGCCCGCCGGAAAACTCGTGCGGATAGCGATTGATGTAATACGGATTCAAGCCGACTCGCTGCAAAAGCGCTTGCACCGTTTCGCGCTGCTGCTGGGCGTTACCGACATTGTGAACTTGCAACGGTTCCGCCACAATGCGCCCAACCGACATACGCGGATTGAGAGACGCATACGGATCTTGGAAGATCATCTGCATCCGCTTCCGCATTTTACGCAGGTCTTCGCCTTTGAGGGTGGTCAGTTCGGTTCCCTCAAACTCGACGGTGCCAGCCGTCGGGCGGTACAGTTGCAAAATGGTGCGGCCTGTGGTGGACTTACCGCAGCCCGATTCGCCCACGAGTCCGAGTGTTTCGCCCTTGTATACGTCAAAGCTCACATCGTCTACGGCTTTGACTGCTCCGACACTGCGTTGAATCAGCAGCCCCGACTGGATCGGGAAATATTTTTTCAGGCCGCGAACCCGCAGGACAACTTCTTTATTGTTACTGGCGTTGGTGGCCTGTGTTTGCGTTCCCGGCGTTTGGACTGTGTTAATCAACTTGAGGCACCCTTTCTCGCACATCGTAAAAGCACGCTACCAAATGGTCGGGATTGGCATCGAGGGCGGGCAGCAGTGGCGGGTTTTCGGTCAGGCAGCGCTCCATCACGTATGCACAGCGCGGCGCAAAGGGGCAGCCGGTTGGCTGTTGGCGCATATCGGGCGGATTACCTTCAATCGAGGTCAACCGTTCGCCGCGTTGGTCAATACGCGGTAAGGCACCTTTGAGGCCGAGCGTATAGGGATGGCGTGTATCGTTGAAGATTTCCCTGACCGGGCCACGTTCGACAATAAACCCGGCATACATGACTTGCACCGTATCTGCCAGCCCTGCCACCACCCCAAGATCGTGCGAGATCCAGATGATTGCCATGCCGATCTTGTCACGCAGCCGCTTGACCAGATCGATGATCTGCGCCTGAATGGTTACGTCTAGCGCCGTCGTGGGTTCGTCTGCGATAAGCAACTGTGGGTTACAAGACAGTGCCATCGCAATCATCGCCCGTTGGCGCATCCCGCCCGAAAATTGATGCGGGTAATTGTCGAGTCGCTGTTCTGCACCGGGAATGCCGACCATCGCCAACAGTTCGGCGGCGCGGTCACGCGATTGTTGGTTATTCATGCCCAGATGCAATTTGAGCGCTTCGGTAATCTGTCGTCCAATGGTCAGTACGGGGTTGAGCGAAGTCATGGGGTCTTGAAAGATCATGGCGATCTCAGCACCACGCACCTGCCGCATTTCCTCAGCCGAGAGTTTCAGCAGGTCACGTCCGCGAAAGGTGACGATCCCCGATTCGATCTTGGCAGGCGGGCTAGGCAGCAAGCCCATAATCGCCAGCGACTGTACGCTTTTGCCGCTGCCGCTTTCCCCAACCACACCCAGCGTCTCGCCCTCATTTAGCGTATAGGACACGCCATTGACCGCATAGACCGTTCCTTCCTGCGTATGGAAGCGAACAGCGAGATCCTTTACATCCATTAAAACAGTCAAAGAGGACTCCTGTACTGATTAATTATTAGATTTTGTTTAAACGATTCAGAAATTTTATTACCCTTCAAGGCTAACTGCAACTTTTTGTGTGCAAGGACACAATTACAACACAAGTAACCCGTATCGACAAACCAAGCACCCCATAAAAATTGGGGGTTCCTACCCCGCCACTCGCTTTTTTTGGATGATTTTTAGGCGACCCGTGATAGGCTGAGTCCAGAGGGCTTGACTGAGCAAGATCGCTCAAACAAGCGGAGCAATCTAGTTACGTCAGGGCTGACACTGACACCGTTCGCTTTACTGTATGTAGTCAGTATGTGAAAGATGTGAAAGTAACAAGGAGAAACTTGATCATGTATAAAACAGTGGTGGCACTTTACGATGATGTGGCTGTCGCTCAACGGGCCATCGAGAAGTTGGTGAGCAATGGGTTTACCCGTGACAACATCAGCTTGCTAGCCAATGACGCTTCGAATGACTATTCCCATTACCTTGATCGCTATGGCACGGGTGAAACAGTCGATGCCGTGACTGCCAGCGATGGCGCGGGCTTCGGAGCAACTGTTGGAGCCTTGACGGGCGTTCTCGTCGGCTTGGGCGCGTTTATGATCCCCGGTGTCGGGCCGATCATTGGTGCAGGGCCGCTTATCGCTGGTCTGACGGGCGGCGTTGTCGGCGCAGTAGCCGGCGGTGCGACAGGTGGTCTGGTTGGTGGGTTGGTCAAAACGGGTGTTGCGCCGGAAGATGCAGAATACTACGCAGAAGGCGTTCGGCGTGGTGGAACGCTGGTCGTGGTTCACACCCCGGACAGCCTGAGCCAGCGTGTACGCGATATTCTCAATGAATATCATCCGGTGGACATTAACACGCGGCTCACCGAATGGCAGCAGAGTGGTTGGAAAGCCTTTGACCCCACTGCCAAGCCTTATACCGCCAGTGAAATCAAGACGTTCCGCAGCACCGAACGTCCACTTGACCGGACAACCGTAAATACAGCGACCCAGACGACGGCACCTTCTGCCTATGGCTTTGATCGCTATGACGAGGACTTCCGCAATCACTTCAGGACAAACCTGAGCAGTAGCGGTTACACCTACGATCAGATGCTGCCTGTGTATCGTTACGGATACGATCTGGCAAATAATGATCGCTACGTCACCAGCGACTGGACGACGGCGGAGCCGGAAGCTCGGCGCAGTTGGGAATCCCGCAACCCCGGCAATAGCTGGGACAAGTTTAAGGACGCAATCCGCTTTGCTTGGGATCGTGTGCGCGGTAAAGATACCGCCTACACCCGGTAGCCTTTCCGGATCGGGTTAACACAAAATCGGTTTTCTCATGCCAAGTCCCTCTCTACATTAGTAGAGAGGGACTTTTTGACTCGATTTATTTACTCACGGTTAAGGTAAGGCGAGTATTGGCATTGCCCTCGCGACTCGCCCCGATTCAAAAGCGATCATACACTAACCCTAACGGTATGATTGCGATCTATTTGTTACAGATTTGCAATCTACGATGGGCAATCCATCGTAATAAGAGTATTGAGTAATCACGTCTACCTTTCCAATGTAGTCGATAGAGATGTAAAGCAGAGAAGCGAAACAGAGAAGTAAAGTTATGGCTGGACCTACGTTTCATTACCGCTGGCAATGGTCGCTTAGATCGAATGTGGAGAGCTTGTGGGCTTACGTTGCCGATACGGATCGCTTTCGCAGTGCCACAGGCTTCCCACCCGTGACCTACACCGAGGAACCGCTGTCCGAAGGCGGAGTCCACCGGATAGCGCATATTCGCATGTACGGCCTCCCGATTGTGTGGGAAGAAGAACCCTTTGAGTGGATCTTGCATCGGGAATTCACCGATATTCAGAAATACAGTAAGGGGCCGCTAGGTTACGCCAAAATTCATGTGGAGCTTGAGCCGCGTTCAGACGGCGGAACCAATATTATTTATGAAGTTTGGGTAAGCCCCGGTAATCTTCTAGGCTACCCCGGCATCCCGCTTCAAATCGGGCTGCTCTCGCGCTACCGTTTCGGGAAAGCATTTGAGCAAATAGATCGCTATGTGCAGGAAAACGCTCCGCAAGCGTTTTCGACGCGCCATACACCCGTTAACTCGGTGGGTCGCGCCCGACTGCGCGAACTGACCAACCAATTAACGAGCGCGGGCTATGATAGTGCGTTGGTTAGCCGCTTGATCGAGCATATCCGCACGGCGCAGGATCACGAATTGAGCCGGATGCGACCCTACGCAATGGCAGATATGTGGCACACTGATCGCAACGCCACGCTGGAAATGTTCTTGCAGGCGACCAAGTTGGGACTGCTCGATCTCTCGTGGGATATGCTCTGCCCGGAGTGTCGCGGCGCAAAGCATACTGCTCACCATCTGCATGATGTCACGCACGATCTGTTCTGCCCGTCATGCAATATCGCGTATGAAGTAGACTTTGCCCGTTCTGTTGAAGCCACCTTTCAGGTCAATCCGGCGATTAAAGCGGTCATGCGCGAAGATTTTTGTCTGGGCAGCCCCAATAACACACCGCACATTCTATTGCAGCAGGTGCTTGCCCCCGGCGAGACACGCACGATCAAGCTGTTGCTAGCCCCGCACCGCTATCGCTGGCGTGTGCCAAAACTCGGCGCACGCAATAACTCGCCGCGCACGATCAACACGCTGGACGATGCTATACACGGGCGGGCGATGTTAGAAGCCAACACCCATACCAAAGCGACTACAAATACGATTACCATTGACGACGATGAGTTATACAGTGAGCCAGAGGAAATCGGCGCGGGTGTGGTCACGCTGACCGTCATTAACCATAGCAGCACTTCACAGATCATCCTCTTGGAGCAAACCGACTGGTCTGATCAGGCGACGACGGCTGCCGAAGTGACCTCGCTGCAATCCTTCCGCGATCTATTCTCTAGTGAAGCGCTGCGTCCCGGCGAGTCGATTGGCGTGGAACGGTTAGCGATCATGTTTACCGATCTGAAAGGCTCAACGGCGATGTATCGAATGGTAGGCGATGCCCCTGCCTTCCGCCGGGTGATGGATCATTTTCAGATTCTCAAAGACAGCGTAGCCCGCAATCGGGGCGCGTTGGTCAAGACGATTGGCGATGCGATCATGGCGGTCTTTGCCGATCCGGTCAATGCGCTCGAAGCGGCTGTCGATATTCTGGAAAGCATCAGCCAGTACAATAGCGCCAATCCCGATGGCCCGCTGGTGCTTAAACTAGGAGTTCATCAGGGAACCTGTATCGCGGTGACCCTCAACGAACGGTTGGATTACTTTGGCTCTGTGGTCAATCTGGCAGCGCGACTCGAAGGCCAGAGTCAAGGGAAGGATGTCGTTCTATCGGGAGCCATGATCACTGATCCGGCGGTAATGCAGCTTATCGAACGGCAGCATTTGAATGTCGAACCGTTCGATGCGACTTTGAAAGGCTTTGCCGACGAAGCCTTTTCACTGTACCGCCTGACACTGCCCACAGTGGAGTCGCGTCCTGTGCCGGATACAGTGAATATCAGCAAGCCCTAAAACACAATAGAACGCCCTATCGATGATTTGAAATGATGATCTCATGATACACCGCCTTCACACTAACATGAGTCATCCCGAATTTCAGTAGATCGCGATTGGCGTTGTGTGGCAGTGCTTACCCTATCCTCCGCTCCTTTTTCGCACGCAAGTGGAGGAAAAGGAGCCGAGGATTATTCAAACTGCTCCCACTTGTTGTGGACAAGATACCAAACGGTACCCATGCCCAAAAGACCCCCGATTGTCCCAGCACTTAGACCCAATGTGAATAGATTCAGAAAGAAGGTAATGGTTCCTAATATTAAAAACCCTTGCACGCCCCATTTTTTCCACTGCCATATGCCGACGACGCAGATAGTAATCAAAACACCAATTAGTGTGAAGGTTGGAATCACCCAACTGCCTAGATGGAGCACACGGGTTAAACCGTTACCATTCAAGAGGTAATACAGTACGCCGGCTGGGTTGGCAAGCGATGCGAGAAGTAGCCAAGCCGTGAGGCAGCCACCACGTTCGCGCATTGTCGGATAAACATTGCTATTCACACCCGTATTCCACGCCGGATACGGTTCTCTCGACCCTAGGCGCTGCGCGCCCGGTGTGGGATATGCCGTTTCGAGTCTTGCTAACCAGCTTTTCGCCACCGGGTCGCTAGACTGCCGAAGAATGGTTTTGGCTTCCTCATACCGTTTTTCCGCGATTAGAGCGTTAATTTGTGCAGAATCAATTGTTGACGACATTTTCACCCCTTGATGGCCTGACAATGCACTATCCCAGACTATCATCGTTGAAAATTGTGTCGATCGCAAATCCCGAAAAAATCAGTAGATCACGATTTTTGGAAAAGGATTGACGAGGAGTCTAAACAATGACTATTGCAAATTGTGATTAGCATGAATACATGAGTCATCTCGAATTTAGTAGATGGCTCATGTTTCACTTCTCTTTTGGGAAAAAAGGCACACTCCCCTACGAATTACAGCGGCACTGCCACGAAACGTCCATAGACAACGAAGGCAGCAAGCAGCAGTAGGATGATGTTCGCCCCGATACCGCTGTATTCTCCGCGCCGTGCATGAGTGAGGGCTGCACCGATCATGGTCAGCACAAGGCCAACGGCTGCCAACGGTGTCAGTATCGGCAATATGCCTGTCAGCGCGGGCAAGATCAGCCCAATCGCCGCCAACAATTCCAGTGTCCCAATCAATCGCACAATAGCAGGCGGAAAGTCCTTGACCCAGCCCATACGCTCACTTAGCTTGTCTAAAGGCTGAGTGGTTTTTAGAATGCCTGCCATGCCAAAAGCTAGCGCGAGAAGAATTTGTACAATCCAGATGACGATATTCACGATGGTTTTCCCCTTTTGGAAAGTTCTAGTAGCCAGATTTACATCTGTTGTTTAAACAGCGGTTGTTGTTTATAATGCTAATGGTGGGGGCACTTTAATTCAACCAACAATAATGAAGGTTTGTCGCTTAGACAACAGAAAGGTCAAAGTGTTGATAAACGAACCAAAGATCGCAAAGATCAATGAGGCGAAGCCTCGTGAATCGAAGCTCGATCCGCGTATCAAACGCACCCGTCAGCTTTTGCTGCAAGCGCTGGCGGATTTACTGAAAGAGAAGGATTTTTCAGACATCACGGTACAAGACATTAGTACCCGTGCGGAAGTGAACCGAGCGACGTTCTATGCCCATTTCGAGGACAAGTACGCCCTGATGAATTACCGGGTGCAGGAAGACCTTCAAGCGCGGTTAGATAGCAAACTGCCCGATGCGCCAACGCTCACCGCCGCCAATCTCCGCTTGCTTGTCATTATTGTGTGCGAATATCTTGGCGAATTTATGGGTCACTGCACCCCCATCCCGCAGAACCACGATCAGATGATATTTATGGTTTCGCAAGTGCAGCGATCCATTTATGATTTGCTGCTAACGTGGATCGCAGAACCAAGCAGTTATTCCCATCAGAATCATGAGTATCACGGGTCGCCAGAAGCCATCGCGAGGATGATCAGTTGGGTTATCTTCGGGATCGTGTTCGAGTGGGCGCGTGGGGATCGCAAACTTTCGCTAGAACCCCTGACGGATCAGGGATTGGCGCTGCTGCTGTCGGGCGTGCAATCCTATCTCGTCCCGGCATAACAATAGGTTATCCTCACCCCAACCCCTCTCTACGGAATGGAGAGGGGTTGGGGGTAAGGTAAATCGTTATGGCTTAGGGGTAGGTGTGGCAGTTGGCGGCACAGGGGTCGCAGCAGCGATTTCGACATTAGGCAAGATAGGTAGTGTCGTATAGGGACCAAGCAGCAGAGTTTGCTTCTGCCACATGATCCAGCCCAAGCCGCCCCTGAACTCGATCTGTATCCAGTCGCCACGCTGGTTGCGGGCGATGGCATTGACCAATGCTCCGCGCCCCAAGCCACCAATCGCAGTTGACCGAGCCGAGGGAGCACTGTATACAATGACCGAGTCGATATTGACCTTCGCCACAACGCTTACCGGCGGTTCGGGCTGACCCGTATTCTGTGGCAGTGTATCAATAGCGGGTCGGTGAGTGCATTGGTACTTGACTGGTTCAAGCTGTTTAGAGACAGGTACACCTGCGCTGTCCAGTTCATAAGCCGTCACGGCGATGGTTGAACCTTCGGGCACTGGATTGAACACAAGTCGCGCTCCGACATATTCTGCCGCGCCGCCCGGTACAATCTTCACAAAGCGGATCGGTTCACCCGCTTCGCCAAACTTCCCGTTGTTGTTGATGTCAACCGCGAAGGCCACATAGAAAGTCAGTGTACCCTCTGAGAAACCATCATAGGTGGCAAAGGCCGTCACGACCCCGCAGGATCGGCGGGTCAGACTCAGCGCGACGACATTGGCACTGGCAGGCTGTGTCGAAGTAAACAAGATCGCGATTAGTCCCATGACCAAAACAAGCAAGGCCATTTTACGAAAGCGTAGCATAAAAGAATATCCTTTCGTTAAGTTCCAGGTTCAGCGCCTAGAATTTCCAATTGTACACGGCTTGACCCTCGATCTGCCAACAGTGCCAATCGCGCCGATCAAGCGTATAAATCAAACATTAACTATATGGTAGTGTTCATGGCAAAGCACCGTAGTGCTGCCGAACAATCGTTTGGCCTTCGGGGCTTTGCACCCACGCAAAAAAATCACGGTAAGCACCGCTAGCAGGTTCCTTCAAGCCAGCAAAAACAATTGGCGCAGCAATGGGATACTGATGTGTCGTCACACTATCCGGGGTAAGCGCGATGCCTTCCAGTGAAACGGCTTTCACATGGTTATCCAAATAACCCATTGAGACATAGCCAATCGCGCCGGGATCAGATCCGACGATTTCGATCACAGCTTGATCGGTCGTTGCCAATCGTGCCGCACGAGTCATCCGCCGATCATCGAGCACAATAGACTGCACGATTGCCGAGGCACTGCTGCCCTCGTCACTGACAACAACGGTTAGTGCCAGATTCGCGCCACCTAGTGTCTGCCAGTTGGTGATCTGTCCTTGCAGAATCGCTCGCAGTTGGGCGGCAGTCAGGTTCGCAATCGGGTTCAAGGGGTGAACCACAATGGCGATCCCATCCTGTGCGACGGGAGTCGTCCACAGGCTGCTATCGAAGCGGGCAGGCACATAATCGAGCATTGCATAGGGTGCTTCAGCGGTTTTGAGCCAGTCGAGCACGGTACGGCCTGTGCCTACCTGAAGATCCCATGTAATCAGTAGGCGGGGTGGATGGTAGGCATTGGCAAGATCGCGTAGCAAAGGGCTAGTCGTACTATCCGCTAGAAAACGCAGCGCCACCACTTCGGTACTTGGCTTGATGGGAGTCACTGAGCCTTGGCAGCTTGCTAGTGCCAATGAAAGGATCACGATAGTGCGTTTTGCGCCTTTAATGGGCACAGGCAGCAAACGCGCACGCGGACGAGGCTCCACAGTCTCGCACGGGATAGTCTCGCATGGGACATTCTCGCACGAACTACCAGCCAACGTCGATAGTCCTTTCGAAAGCAGCAGACAGCTTGAAGCGTAAACTTTCACAACGCCAGTGCAGTCGCTTAGCAGACACCTGTTTACTTTTTTTCATGACGATCCGCGCTTACCTCACCGGGGGGCTTGAGCTTTTTGTCCGGCTGGACGATAGCTTGCCAAGAATTCATCGACGTAGGCCGGAAGCGTGCCGTCTATAATGGCGGCTCGCATTTCACGCATAAGTGTGAGCAAGACGTGGAGGTTGTGCAAACTCAGAAGTTGATGCGCCAGAATTTCGCCCGCCTTGACCAGATGTCGCACATAGGCACGCGAGAAATTGGTGCACGCATAACAGGTGCAGCCGTCTTCGATAGGGGCGCTGTCGGTAGCATATTGTAGATTACGCATGTTGAGCCGCCCGTGCCGTGTTAAGGCTGATCCGTTGCGAGCAACGCGAGTCGGCAACACACAGTCAAAAATGTCAATGCCACGCGAAACGCCATTCACGAGGTCTTCTGGACTGCCGACCCCCATTAGGTAACGCGGTTTATTCGAGGGGAGAAGAGGAACCGTCTGATCAAGTGTGGCAAGCATTTGTGGCTTAGTTTCACCCACTGCTAGCCCGCCAATCGCATAACCAGGCAAGTCTAACGCGGTCAGGATTTGGGCAGACTCGGCTCGCAAGTCTGGAAAAATCCCTCCCTGTACAATCCCAAAAAGCGCTTGCTGTTCAAGGTTGCCGGAGCGCAGATGTTCTTCAAGGCAGCGGGTAGCCCAAGCATGAGTCCGTGCGGTAGCGGCTTCGACCACTGCACGATCTAGCGGCGGTGGGCATTCGTCAAAACACATGATGATGTCTGCACCCAGATGATGCTGGATTTGGATCGATTTTTCAGGGGTAAAGCGGTGAGTCGAGCCGTCGAGATGGCTGCGAAAGGTTACGCCATCATTGTCGATCTGGCGCAACGCACCCAGACTAAATACCTGAAAGCCACCAGAATCGGTGAGCATCGGGCCATGCCATCCCATAAACTGATGCAGCCCGCCAAGATTGCTGATCAAATCATCGCCGGGCCGTAGATAGAGGTGGTAAGTGTTGGAGAGTACCAGAGTCGCCCCAAGCTCACTCAATTCTCGCGGCTCGACGGCTTTCACAGTTGCCTGTGTGCCGACCGGCGCAAAAACTGGCGTAGGAAGAGGGCCATGCGGCGTTTGAAGTACCCCGGCGCGGGCTTGTCCGCAGATCGCCTGAAGCTCGAAACTGAACATCGATTTCTCTAATCGTTGAATTCCCGGCACATTATAGCAGCACAGCGCTAAATAGCGAAGGGAATACCGTGAATTGCGGGTAACGTTCGTTGAAACCCCTATGTCCCTGAAAAGTTAGCCGGGATTTTGTGATTGTTTCTAACTTGGCAACGAGGACATGGGGCGTTAAGATCAGGAGCGTATCGGAATAAAGCCCGAAGGTAGCGCCATAGAGCGCTCTTTGTGTCTAGGCGGATAAATGTCCCTCGATTATAATGAAGCACTCGACTATCTCTACAGTTTGATCAACTACGAAGTCACGCGCCCAGAACGCTACACCCCTGAAGTCGTGAGCCTTGAACGCCCACGCGCACTGATGGCAGCCTTGGGCAATCCGCAGGATAGTTACCCAACGATCCATGTCACAGGCACAAAGGGCAAAGGCTCGGTTAGTGCGATGTGTGCCAGTGTTTTGCAGGCAGCCGGGTTGCGGGTTGGGCTGTATTCTTCGCCGCATTTGCAGGACTTCCGAGAGCGCTTTCGGATCAACGGAGAATTGATCGATACGGCAGTAATGGCCTCGCTGGTCGAGCGCATTCAGCCCCTCGTCAAGCAAATACCGGGGTTAACATGGTTCGAGGTCACAACCGCCATTGGCTTTTTGTACTTTGCTCAAGCCGAAGTCGATGTGGCGATATTTGAGGTGGGGTTGGGAGGACGACTGGACGCAACGAACATTCTCCGTGCGCCGCTGGTGACGACGATTACCAGTCTGAGCTACGACCATATGCAGTTGCTCGGCAATACACTGGCGGAGATTGCCTTCGAGAAAGCGGGTATCATCAAGTCGGGTATTCCCACAGTTAGTGCTCCACAGTTGGACGAACCGCTAGAAGTGTTGGAACGGATCGCAGCGGATCGCGGTGCGCCGCTGACTCTGGTTGGACGCGACTATACGTTTGAACCACAAGATCAAGATGAAAACGGACAGTGGTTCACAGTGAGTGCTCAGGATGGAGTAGCCCACCGCTACTGGACTCCGCTGCTGGGTCGGCATCAGGTTTTGAACGCGACCGTTGCCCTAGCCACGCTGCACCATGCTTGTGTCGCCAATCCAAAGATCGGCGCGGCAGTGACACAGCAAACCATTCGCAGTGGATTAGCGCAGGTAAATTGGCCCGGAAGGCTCGAAGTGGTGCGCCGTGCGCCTTGGTTGGTGCTCGATGTGGCGCATAACGGTGCATCGGCGGAAAAGCTGGCTGCGGCGCTGGTGTCAATTTTCCACTACGAAAAACTGATCCTAATCTTCGGTGCTTTCACCGATAAGGATGTGTTGGGGATGTTCAATGCGCTGCTGCCTATTACCTCACATTTGATCCTGATGCAGGCGATTAACCCGCGTGCGTTCACCACTGAACAGCTTGCGGAGATCGTTAGCAAGTCAGGGTACACCGGGTCACTTGACCTTATTCCAGATGCACAAGAAGCATTAGCCCGTGCCGAGGCATTGGCTGGCCCACGCGACTTGACCTGCGTGACAGGTTCACTGTCTATCGTAGGGGAAGTACGCACTATCCTCGGACTGGCTCCAGCACGAGCCGCTTATCTGGACGAAGTTGACGTTCAGGTTTTGCAAAGTATGACGTAAGGCGATTACAAGGAATTACCCAGATGTTTGGACAGGGACTTAGCGATTTCTACAATGTTCATGACGCTGATACTGACAGCGAAGGCTTGATCGATGCGGTGCTAATTCCCCTGCGCGATATGGTGCTCTACCCGAATATGGTCGCGCCCCTCTTTGTGGGGCGGGATCGTTCGTTGGCAGCCATCATGGCGGCACAGGGCAAAGAGCAAACCGTGATTGGCGTAGCACAAATTGATACCAGTTTGCCCGACCCACAGCCGAACGATCTCTATGTGTTCGGGACGGAGATGGCGCTGGGTCGCCCGATGCGAATGCCCGATGGCACAACCAGCGTGCTAGCACAAGGACGGCGGCGCGTTGAGATTGTCGAATTCACCAGCACCGAGCCTTACTTCCGGGTCAAGGCACGGCCTGTCGTTGAGGAGAATAGCAAGACTCGCGAGACTGAAGCATTAATGCGGGCAGTGTTGGCACTCTTTGAAAAGTGTGTGCAGCTTAACAACAATCTGCCCGAAGAGGCATACATCTACGCGATGAATGTCGAGGAACCAAGCTGGCTTGCCGACCTGATCGGCTCCTCGTTGGATTTGAATATCGAGGAGCGCCAATCGCTGCTTGAACTGGTCGATCCAATGGAACGGCTGCACCGTATCAGCGTGCTTTTGGGGCGCGAACTTGATGTGCTAGAACTCGAAGATCAGATCAATCTTCAGGTGCAGCAGGAAGTAGATCGAGGGCAGCGCGAAGCCTTTCTACGTGAACAACTGCGCGTGATTCAAGGCGAACTGGGCGAGACGGACATCTTCCAGCAAGAACTTACTGACCTACGCGAGAAAATCGATCAAGCCAAGATGCCCGAAGAAGTCCACGAGAAGGCCTTGAAAGAACTCAGCCGGCTCGTGCTCATGCCGCCCATGGCTCCCGAAGTCGGCATTATCCGCACCTATATCGACTGGTTGGTGGATCTGCCGTGGGCTAAAGCCTCCGAAGACAACTTGGACATTAACCATGCGGCGGAAGTCCTGAGCAAGGAACACTTCGGTCTGCCGCGTGCCAAAGATCGCATTCTCGAACACATTGCGGTGCGCCAGCTTGCTCCCGCAAAAATGCGTAGCCCGATTCTGTGTTTTGTCGGGCCACCCGGAACGGGCAAAACATCGCTTGGACGCAGTATCGCGCAGGCATTAGGCCGTGAGTTTGTACGGGTGAGTTTGGGCGGCGTGCGCGATGAAGCCGAAATCCGGGGGCATCGCCGTACCTATATTGGCGCACTGCCGGGTCGGATCATCCAGACGATGCGACGAGCCGGGACGATCAACCCTGTGTTTATGCTCGACGAGATCGATAAATTGGGTCAGGATTTTCGTGGCGATCCGTCGTCGGCGCTGCTCGAAGTGCTTGACCCAGAACAGAACAATGCCTATTCCGATCACTACCTCGACGTGCCTTACGATCTCTCGAAGGTTTTGTTTATCACTACCGCCAACATGCTCGATCCGATTCCTCCAGCGCTGCTTGATCGCTTGGAATTGATCGAGTTTGCAGGCTATACCGAGGAAGAAAAGCTGTCGATTGCCCAGCGGTTCCTGATTCCGCGTCAGCTTGAACAACATGGCATGATCGATCAAGGTCTCCGGTTTGATATAAAAACGCTGCAAACGATGATTCGTGAGTACACCTACGAAGCGGGAGTGCGGAACCTCGAACGCGAGATTGCCCATATCTGCCGCAAGATTGCACGACGCATTGCCACCAAGAAGGCGTTCAGGAAGCGGATTACGCCGGAAAGTTTGCTGCGCTATCTTGGCCCGCCGCAATATCTCCAAAATAAACTTGAGGAAGGCGATCAGGTGGGGCTGGTAACGGGGTTGGCTTGGACTGAAAATGGTGGCGATGTCATGGCGGTTGAAGTTAACCTGATGCCGGGTAAAGGCAATTTGACACTGACCGGGCAGCTTGGCGAAGTAATGCAGGAGTCAGCCCAAGCGGCATTGAGCTATATTCGCAGTCGGTCAAAGGCGCTGGGTATCAAAGACAGTGTATTTGAGAAGATGGATATTCATATTCACCTGCCCGAAGGCGGTGTGCCCAAAGATGGCCCGTCCGCTGGAATTACGTTGGCGACCGCTATGATCTCGGCCTTGACCGGACGCAAAGTGTTTAACAATCTCGCCATGACTGGGGAGATAACCTTGCGCGG
Source organism: Chloroflexota bacterium (assembly GCA_040007395.1). GTDB lineage: Bacteria > Chloroflexota > Anaerolineae > Aggregatilineales > UBA2796 > DATGFK01. The sequence goes on along the minus strand of JBDTVG010000014.1, from coordinate 40,383 downwards.
GCGTGTGCTGCCAGTTGGTGGTATCAAGGAAAAAGTCTTGGCAGCCCACCGCGCTGGATTAAAGAAAGTATTGTTACCGACCCGCAATCAGAAGGATCTGATCGAATTGCGGAAAAAGATACTGCGCGATCTTGAGATGGTCTACGTTGAGTCAATGGATGATGTGATTCTGCACGCACTGGCTCCTGCCGAAAAGGTGGTTAAACCTGCCCCCAAGAAGCCCAGAACAGCACAACCTAAACCACCTGCTAACGCTGAAGGTGTCAGCCCGGTATCTACTGGAGGCTAAGAGTAGCCAGCATGGATGACTTTACGAAGCCCTTCGAGGAAAGTACAGCCTATTCATTGCCAGCGGGAGCAGGCGTGAACGATCTGGCAGAGACACTGATCGCTATGGCAAATAGCCGGGGCGGTACACTGCTGCTGAAACTTGGTAACTACACCGTTGAAGATGCCATCGATCAAGTGCGGAAGGCGGCTTTGCTTGCCGATCCTACGCTGATCTTGCCACTGCCAACCACAATAGATCAGACGGCGTTGGCGGTGACTGTGCCACGCGGTTTGCCGCATGTTTTTTCGCTGGATGGACGCTATCTAGCTCGCGACGGCAGCGTAAATCGTCGGCTGTCCCCCCGCGAACTGCGTCGTCTGCTGATCGAACGTGGTGAATTGAGCTACGAGGAAGAAGTTACCAGCAGCGCGACTCTGGACGATCTGGACTGGCGTGCCGTTGAGGCTTATGCAACACGCTTGATCGGGATCGGGCATTCTGCGGAGGCTATCCTCGCGCAGCGCGGCTGCGTTGTGCAACGCGGCAAGCACTGGCTTCCAACCAACGCCGGACTGCTGTTGTTCGGCAAAAATCCACAACGCTTTCTCCGCAGCGCCTTTATTACCGCCACACGCTTCGGCGGCACTGAAATGGGCGATACTTTTACCCGACAGGACGTTATCGGTACGCTGCCCGATCAAATCCGTCAGGCCGAAACCTTCCTGCTCGACAATTTGCGCCGAGGCGTGCAGCTTGGCACCGGCATGGAACGCGCCGAACAGCTTGAATACCCAATGGAAGCCGCTCGCGAATTAGTCGTCAATGCAGTCTCGCACCGCGATTATAGCATTCCGGGCGATGGCATCCGTTTGTTTCTGTTCAGTGATCGGTTAGAAGTGACCAGCCCCGGCGGGCTGCCCGGCCCCGTTACGCTGGACAATATTGTCGAGGAACGCTACTCGCGCAATTCGATTATTGTGCAGGTGCTCTCGGACATGGGCTTTATCGAACGGCTTGGCTATGGCGTAGATCGAGTGATCGCGCTGATGCGGGATCGCCGATTGCCTGCGCCTCAGTTCGCTGAGACGTCTGGGGGGTTTCGAGTCAAACTGTTTAACACCAGTGAAGTCACTTGGAAAGTTGATAATGTTCTGACCAATACCTATCCTTATGCGCTCAATCCACGTCAGGAACAAGCACTGTACCATCTGACTCAGGGCGGCTACCGCCGAATCACCAACAAAGATTTGCAAGAGTTATTCACTGGAGTTCACCCCGAAACTATCCGCCGCGATCTCGCGGATCTGGTTAGCAAGGGCTTGCTGGTCAAAATGGGTCAGAAGCGTGGATCGTATTATGTGCTGCAACTGGATCGCTAGAATACTGCCTCACCTTAGCTCTTTCGGATACGCTGGGTAAAGTGAGACAGTATCGGCATTGTGAGCATAGACTATAGCGTTTCTAACCATGTCAAGGCTGCTTCAGGATCAACAAACACCATAATCCTAAGTCCCTTTTCGTAGTAAGAGTCTACGAATTCTTGCAAATTCAATCTTGCCATGAAATCGGCTGGCACGACCAAGGCCCAAAACTTCCAGCCTGCTTCGACCGCACGAGGAAACCAATTAGTCATGGACCACTCGGTATCCGCTTCGGAGAGCGCACCGTTGCCCCTATCATCCGAGAGCCATTTCGTGGCCTTGTGTTTCTCAAGAAGATCTATTCCCGCATTCAGAACGGCACGGAATTCTTCACTCACCATCGGTTTATGGAATGTATGGTGAACAATCTGCGTTTCAGGATAATACACAAGGGTTGCGTAGTCATTGTTGACGACCATCAATTTGGGCATAATAGATCTCCTTTGTTAGATAGCTGCTGTGTCTTGTCCGCTGCTCAAATGCAGCGAGGCCGCACTGATTCTCCATTATCTAGGTTGATACAAAGTTTAACCTAAAGATAATGTTGACTCAAAAGTTGCCAAAGGGATTGTCTATTTTATCTGGAAACCATACGTATTTGAATAACGCTGCGATGGAATCCCTAATGCTACTCTATTAGTCATCTTATTGATTAAGTAGCCAATCCACAAACTTAACCTGCCCACTATAGAGGATTTCTCAAATATTGTCAACAGATTATTCGCGAAGAATTCAGTAGGTGAAGAATCCTCCATTGTTAGCGGTAAAGAACACCCAGTCAAAATCGATTGCAATTGGTCGGTGCGCGGTTCATAGTCGATATTTTGTTTATCCTTGGGGTTCGCCACTTTCCCGATTTTTGCCCCCTATTGATTCCATCAAATAGGTGATATAATTTTTAAATGTGAACGCTCACAAATCGGTTTTTATGGGTTAAGGTAGAACGAAATAAATGGTGTCTTAAATATCAATTCTGCGATTCTATCCACAGTACATATTCAAGTTTTGTGAAAAAGTGTTATCGTATTGATAGTGGCAATTGTTTGTGTAAGAACTTTTGAAAATGCATAGTTTTCATCCCTTAGAATAAGAATAGCCCATAGCACCATCATTGTTCTACCCAAGCGCTATTGTTAGAGAAATTTCAGGTTGCCATGGAGGAACTAGCGAACTATCAAATACCAGCCATCATTTATGATTCCCTCATTGACGGTGAATTCTAGATCCAACCTAAAAATAGTTACTCAGGAGTTTGATAAAAATGTTGAACAAGCGAAGTGTGCCTTTAACCGTTTTGCTGCTCGTCGTGACCATGTTCTATGGGCTGACAAACAGCGCTTTCGTGAAACCCGCTGCTGCACAGGGGCCGACCAACCAATGGTGCAAGGGCGTAAATATCGTGTTTATGACTGGCGGTGCGCTTGACAGTGGTTTTGCAACCGTTGTCTACAACGGTGCGCTCCAAGCCAGTGCCGATCTTGGCCCAACGACCCAGTATGTAGCATCCAATTGGGATCCCTCCAAGATGATCACCGATTTCAAAGCAGCCGTCGCCACCCATCCTGATGGCATCGCCGTGATGGGACACCCCGGCGACCCCTCCTTCAAACCCCTCATTGATGATGCGGTAAAGAGTGGCATCATCGTGACTAGCCAGAACACCAGCCTCGACAAGACCGAAGCAGCCTACAAGGGCATGGGCTTTGGCTACGCCGGAGCGACATTGTATACGCAGGGCCAATCTGTCGGTACTGAAGCGCTCAGTCAATTTGGTCTCAAAGAGGGTGATGAAGTGTTTGTATGGGGTTTGGCAGCACAAACCGGTCGTGGTCAGCGCACCAAGGGTGTCGTAGATGCTCTGGAAGCTGCCAAGATCAAGGTAGACTATCTTGAGATCAACGATGCAACGAACAAAGACCAGACCGCTGGTATTCCGATTTTCAGTGGCTTTATGTCCGGTCATCCCAATGTGAAAGCGGTTATTACCGATCACGGCGACCTGACAGCGGCACTGCCCAAACTGTTGCAAGCCGCTGGCAAGAAGCCCGGCGAAATCATGGCTGCCGGGTTCGATGCCGAGCCAGCTAGCATCCAAGGTATTCAGGATGGCTGGATTGGCTTCGTGAACGATCAGCAGGAATGGTTGCAAGGCTACCTGCCCGTCCTGCAAATCTGCCTGACCAAGAAGTATGGCTTCTCTGGCTTGCATGTTGACACTGGTGCTGGGTTCATCACCAAGGACAACGTTGCCATGGTCGCCCCACTGGTCACGGCAAAGCCTGAGATTCGCTAACTAACGACACTCTTTGCCGCGTTTGTTAAGTACACTATGCTCGGTTCAAAGTGTTGTGGCTCACTAACACGGCGTTATAGCTAAAAGAAGGGGGCAAGCGGGTTCAACCGGATTGTAAGGTGAAACCGCCTGCTCCCTTGCTCTCGATAGGGTTTAAGGAACCTCATAATGACCTACAAGCTAGAATTAAAGAATGTCTCTAAATCTTTTGGAGAAGTGAAATCACTCCAAAACGTTAACCTGCACGTTGACCAGAATGAAGTCATTGGCTTGCTGGGCGATAACGGCGCGGGCAAATCGACTCTGATCAAGATTATCACGGGCTATCACGCGCCGGACAGTGGCGAAATTTATTTTAACGGTAAGAAGGTAGAAAATCTGACTGTCCCCAAAGCGCGGGAACTGGGCGTTGAAACGGTCTATCAGGAACGTGCCTTGGCGGACCAGCAGACACTCTGGCGAAATATTTTTCTGGGACGTGAGCTAACCAACTCGTTTGGGTTTCTCGATGTCAAAAGGATGCAGGACGAAACCAATCGTTTGATGCTAGAGTCGATGGGCTTTACCTCAGGTGCAGTCAGCCCCGACTCGGTTATCAAGAACTTTTCTGGCGGTGAAAAACAAGGGGTGGCTATCGTCCGCGCCCTGTATTTTAAGGCAGACCTGATCGTTCTGGATGAGCCGACGATGGGTTTATCGCTGCAAGAAACGCGCAAGCTGATCGACTTTGTCAAGGGCATCAAACTAGCGGGTAAAGCGGCTGTTTTTATTGACCATAATGTCTTTCATGTGTACTCCGTCGCTGACCGTGTGGTTGTATTGGATCGCGGGACGGTAGCCGGAGAATTCCTGACTAAAGATATTACCTTGAACGATCTCACCGAAAAGATGTACCGTGTGGCAGAAACCGGACACCTCGACTAAACCTTTGTGAATACGCAGCCCTTATCCCATAACTGATTAAAGATCGCGATACAAAAGGAATTTATTAATGACGACACAGGTTGAGCGACCCATGCCAGTGAAACCTGCTCTGACCTCAAGACAACAGATCGCTGGATTTGTGCGTCGAAACAGCTTGCAGATTGGTATTGTTGGCATTTTTCTGGTAATGTGGATTTTCTTGACAATTGCCAGCCCTAGAACTTTTCAGCACAAAGAGATCTATATCGCCCTTGCCGAGTCTGTACCGTTTTATGGCATCATGGCGCTCCCGATCACCCTGTTGGTGATCGCACAGGAAATCGACCTCTCATTTGGTTCGATCATGGCAGTTAGCGTGATGACCTTCACACTGGTCTTCCAACGCTCAGGCAGCCCGCTGCTAGGATTAATCGGTTGTCTGCTCGCGGGGTCGCTGGCTGGTCTGATCAATGGATTTATCGTCGTCAGGATCGGTCTTCCCTCCCTTATCGCCACGATTGGCACGCAGTTTTTCTGGCGAGGCTTTGTGCTTGTCGTCACCAATGCCTCCATCGAACCAATGACTAAAATCGCCGATGCCGATCCGGTTTTGCAAAATTTACTCATCGGAAAACTTTTCGGAGTTATCCCAGCGCAATTTATCTGGATGGTCATTATCGCCGTTGCTATCTGGGTACTGTTAAATCGGCATCGGTTCGGAGCGCACGTCTATTTAATCGGAGACAACCCGAACAGTGCCCGGTTAATGGGTATTAACGTTGGGCAGCGCCGAATCCTGATGTTTGGTCTGGTCGGGCTGTCCGCAGCTTTTGCCGGGATCATCACCAGTTACGACATCGGCTCCTTTTTCACGTCGCTGGGCGATGGCTACCTGCTGCAAACACTTTCCTCCGTCTTTCTGGGTGGAACCTCGGTCTTGGGCGGTACTGGCACTATTCTAGGAACTTTTATCGGCTGTTTTATTATTGGTGGTATCGAACCGGGTACGGTAGCCATTGGCCTGACTGGTTTTTGGACTCAGTTGATTTATGGCCTGGTTATTGTCGTCTCAGTGGGTATGCATACTATCCTCCGCCGCCGCATCCGATAAACAGTTTTGCTTTTATCTCGCGTTATTGCAGGTTAGCGTTGTGCGCTGCGTGAGCCGATAAGCCACGCACCAACCACGACAATCACTAGCCCGATCACCAGCGCGGCACACGTAGTCGCGAGGACGGTACCGGGCGAACGGAAATCTAGCATAACGATGGGAGCAACGTACACTAATTTGGAGGGTGGCGCAGCAGGAGTTGCTAGCCACCCTTTGAGTGCAGCATCGAAGATCCATGTTGGTCCTGCGACTCGCTTCTCTCCTGAATCGAGGGCAGTTACTTGCCATGTGATGCGCTTGGAGTTGGTGTTCAGTGTATAGGTTGGTTCGGTGAGGGTAGCAGTGAGCACGCCGTTAATCCGCAATTCGTAGGAACTCGCCGGACACATCGAAGCCCAATGGAGTTCAATAGGCCCCTCGGCTACCTCAGCCAGATTCGGGGGTTGGGGCAAGGTTGGCGCGGAGAGCACACACGATGGCGCAGCAGCCAATGGTTCCCATGTCGCCATAAGCGACGGTTCACTAGCCCCAAAGTGCACACGCCGCAAGCCTTGCCGACCCGATCCGATAAATAGGTCATTGCCGTGCAGCGCTAACTGTTCGCCCGCGCCATTTCCGCCGAATGTCCCAACCATAGTCGGGGTTTTAAGGTTAGAAATGTCGAAGGTGATCACGTCGGGGTTTTTATTCACCGCTTTTGTAGCGCTGTCTTCGGCGCGACCTACAAAAATCTGGTTTCCCGCCAATAGTAAATCAGCGACAGCACCCTCTGTAACCGTGATTGTCCCTAACAGCCGAGGCGCTTTCAAACTCCGGGTGTCTAGAATCGAGATACGTTTATCCTGCCCAACAAACAAGCGCGTCCCATTGCGCCGTACCACTCTCGCTGGAACTAGATCGCCGATCCAAGTAGTAACGGTAGGGTGGAGTGGGTTTGCTGTGTCGTACAGGCGCACCCCTTTGTCGGATTCGGCAACCCAGATTGTTGTTTCCGACTCAGCGACAATATCCAGCGCCGAGCCAGCAGTCGCGAGATTACCCAACCACGTTAATTTTCCTGTCGCCTCAACTTTGAGAATCCGCACCCCTGCTGCATGGGCCGCAATGTAGACTCGCGAGCCTTTTACCACAAGGCGCTGCCCGCCGCCCCGCGCAAAATCTAACTCGATCCCTTTAGCGTTAAATGTGGTGAGGCCATCTTCACTCAGCGCGAAGGTGATTCCCTGACTTACGGCAAATGCCCATAGATCGTGCCGTTGGAGATCCGCTGTGCGTAATACTTGTACAGCGCTATCCGTAACCTGTGCCTCTACCAGAGTCGATCCTTGACCAATGAGCAAGCGGTTGCCATCGAAGCGGAGTGCAGTGATCGGCCCCCGAATAGCACCTGACTCCTGAGCGCGAGTCATGTTCAAAGTCGAGCACACTGTCAGGCAAATAAAACAGGCAACCAAGAATTTAAAGATTTTCAGAGACATCGCTTACCCTAATTAGGTATTACTTCCGCGCAAAGAATCCGTTGACCACTTCCCATTAACTATACTCATCACAGGTTTTAAACTGGGAAGTATCTAAATTCTAACTATATTCATATACTAGTAGCTATATTTTAGTCAAAAAATGTCAGGCAAGGAGAATGAAATGAGTGTGCCAGTAAGTACAACACAAGAAGTTCTTTCGCGCCCCTCTGATACTACCCGTGATGACCGTATTTATCGGGAGACGCGATGGTTGTGCGCCATCATTGTGCCATTTTTGATCGCAGCTTTCTATATTCTTTACCTGCGTCCTACCGAAACAAAAGAACTATTTGCATGGCCCATTAAACCACCCATGAGTGCCCGGATGCTAGCGGCTGCGTATGCGGGCGGTATATTCTTTTTTACCAGAGCCTTTTTTGCACGCCGTTGGCATCACATCACATTAGGCTTCTTACCCGTAACTGCCTTTGCTTCCGCGATGGGTATTGCCACCTTTTTGCACTGGGATAAATTTACACACGATCATATTTCGTTCGTAACGTGGGTAGCACTCTATGTCACCACACCCTTTCTAGTCGTGGCTACATGGCTCCGCAATCGGCAAACCGATCCCGGTACGCCCGAAGAGAAAGATATTATCTTATCCCAACCAATCCGCTATTTGGTGGGCGCAATTGGTATCATCACGATTGTGAATGGGATTGTGTTATTTCTTCAACCCGATTTTATGGTTGGTATCTGGGGCTGGACACTCACTCCGCTGACGGCACGAGTGTTAGGCGGCATGTTTGCGTTGCCCGGTGTGGTGGGTCTGGGGATAGCCGTCGATCCGCGTTGGAGTGCGGCACGGATTATCCTCCAGTCGCAGATTTTCTCGATTATCTTTATTTTGTTGGCGGTGGTGTTGTCTTGGAATGACTTCGACCAAACCAAACTTGCTACTTGGTTATTTGTGGGCGGTATGGCCTTGCTTGTGGTTATCCTGCCTGCATTGTACTTTTACGTGGAATACCGATTGCAGAAAGGATCTTCGACCACCTGATATTTGTCGCTAGACGCTGTGTTTCTGAATTGGCATTAACCACAAATGTGAGGCCATCTAAGACCCTAAGTCTAAGTCACGACTCTCGATTTCGTGGATAAATTTAACTTTGCAGCCCTTATCTATGAGGCGAGGGCTGCAAAGCCAGATTACTACTATAAAGGCCCAATCGGGTTAGACGAGATATTCTTCTACACTGGGCGCGTCTTCATCGTGATACCAATCTTCGTGATCAGACCATAAGCCACACCCGCCATAGGCTTCGCTAAGGCACTGGGTCATCATCCAGACCTGACCGCACTTCGGACAAATGCCATGTGTCTCAAAGGTGTTCCATTGACAACCACATGAACATTCCCATTTGCTACTATCGTCAGGTCGCCAATCACATTTGGGGCAGGCGATATACATCTCAGACATAGGGGTTTACCAGCCGTGTTCAAGCCGTGTAATTAATCTTTCGGGCATATCGACCCGGCGCATCTTTTCCTGCGTGACCGCGATAGGATAGGCTACGCGGCGATGTTCCCAAACGGCCTGATCGATGTTGAGCAGCGAATAGGCTGCATCGGGGTTGGCATCACGCGGTTGCCCCACGCTGCCCGGATTGATGATCAGGCGATGCCCATTGAGTTGTTTGGGGGTGCGATAGGCTGGTTGAATCGCGTCAGTATCACCATTATCGGACATCATCTCGAAGATGATCGGGGTGTGGGTATGACCGACAAGGCAATAGGGAGTCTCGAAGTGCGGAAAGTTCAATGCCGCGATAAAGGGATCGAGAATGTATTCCCAGACGGGTTCACGCGGGCTACCATGTGCTAGCGTATACGGGCCAAGTACAAACGTCGTGGGCAGCGCATCTAGGTAAGCAATGTTGTCAGGCTTGAGCGTTTCCTGCGTCCAGTGAACGGCTTTACGCGCATCGGCATTAAAGGTGCGAATATCCAACCGTCCGAGGGCGGCCCAGTCATGATTCCCCGCTAGACACAGATGCGGCAGGGTCTTCAACAATTCTACGCATTCGTTCGGGTCGGGGCCGTAGCCGACTACGTCACCGAGACACCAGACGTAATCCCATGCGCCTTTAGCGTCGGCGAGTACGGCTTCAAATGCTGCGAGGTTGGCGTGAATGTCCGAGATGATGAGAACGCGCATGAGTTTATAATCCCCGGGAAAATTTCTTGAAAGCATGATATGCCATCTTAGCATGATTTGGAATTAATGCAACGGGGCTTCAAACTTGTAATCAAGCCAGTGACAACCGCAATTATGGCGTACCAATCGGGCGCTTTGAAATTTTAAGCAACACTACTCAGTAAATTTTTCACAATTGATTCGGATTTGGCATTGCTCACCGATATACAGATGCCAGACGGTCTATTTCTATCCCGTTTCTGCCCAAGAAATTGATGGAAAGTTTGGGCGGAAACGGGATGCTTTTTACCTAGCTAGGTCGTTTCTGAAACGCCTCTTTCATAATCATCTGCAACATTTTGGGCTGCTCCGCGACAGTTACCACTGCCACAGCCTTGTGCAGATATTGGTCAATGGTAAGCTGCTTGAGGATGCAATCCGCAAGATCAGCCCGTGAGGTATATGTTCCGCGTATGGACGTTTCAGCCATTTGATAGTCAGTGACTCCCGCTGTCTCAAAGAGACCGGAGGGTCGAACAATCGTCCAGTCAAGATGACTGTTCATCATTAGTGTTTCCATCCGATACATATCTTCATACATAGTACGCCCGATACTGTTAATAATGACTGGCTTCAGGACTTTCTCAAAGAAGAAGCCTCCGCCACTATCATGGTATCGAGTCTGGGGATCAGCCGCGCTCGAACTCACACAGACGAGCCGGCGGATACCATACTGGTTCATCGCTTGCACAATGTGAGCGATACCTTGTGAATAGACGGTGATGGGTTTGCTACTGAAAGGAACACCGAGGGTAGACAGCACGGCATCCTGTCCGACAACCGCTTTTTCAACCAATGAGAGATCGAATACGTCTCCACGCATTACTTGCAAACATACATGACGGATCGGAAATGTCTCTGGGTGGCGTGTGACTGCTGTTACCGCATGTCCTTTATCAAGGGCTTGTTTCGTTAAGAGTTGTCCTGTCGGACCATTAGCGCCAAATACGGCTAGTTTCATGGTGTTACTTCTCCACTTTTGTTGTTGTTTCCACTTACCCATTTCAGCTTGTCAGGGTTACCCATTACGCGAATCTCGGACACCTGACCATCGTCTACCAACATCGATAAAACAACCATTACAATACCGTCCGCGCGTATCATTACCGCCAGTTCACCATTCACTTCGGTTAGTTCGGCGCGGTAGTTTTTCCCCAGCACACGCGGGGAAGCCAACAGAAATTGCCCGACGGCTTCTCGTCCTCGCAGGATATGGATCGCCGCGCCGCGTGCCTTCCCGCCACCGTCTATCCACAACACGATATCTTCAGAAAGGAGTTGCATCAATCCGTCTAATTCGCCAGTGCTCGTAGCTTGCAGGAACTGGTTGAGAATCTGACGATGTGCTGCTTGGCTGGGTTTGTAGCGTGGTCGATGGGCGGCAATGTGCTTCTTTGCCCGACTATACAATTGACGGCAGGCCGCTTCTTCCCTGCTAACCATCTCCGAGATCTCGCCATATTCATAGTCAAACACTTCGTGCAGCAAGAAAACCGCGCGTTCAAGTGGAGATAACTCTTCCAACAGCGTTAGGAAGGCTATCGATAGAGAGTCGTGCAATTCGGCCTGCTGTGCTGGTGCGAACAGATCGTTTGTTTCGGTTAACACTGGTTCTGGAAGCCAAGGGCCGAGGTAGGTTTCGCGCTGCACTTGCGCCAATTGAAGGTGATCCAGACACAGCCGCGTGACAACCGTCGTCAAAAATGCTTGGTGCGATGCGATCTGTTCTGGCCATTTCGTCTGATAGCGCAAATACGCCTCCTGCACAATATCTTCGGCTTCTGTGGCGCTACCCAGCATTCGGTAAGCGATAGAGAACATCAATGGACGGTATGTCTCAAATTGCTTCCCATCAAGATTGTTCATGAACACACCTTTAGAACTTTGTTTACAACCAATAAGACGGTTGAGGAGTCGGTTTTGTGACATTGTACTATTGAGGATTGACGATACGCGGAATGGACGCTTTGCTTGAAATCAACTTTGTAGCCAATAAGCAAAACCCCAAATGATTTCATTTGGGGTTCACAGAACCAGTCTATGAAACGATTGTTACTTGGCACGCATCCGATTATTTTTGGCGTTATGCTCCAATTCAACCAGTCCTAAGGCTTCCATAAGTGGTGGGAGATACATCCCGAATCGACCTCGAAGCCCTTTCTTTAGCCCATACCAGCCGCCGACTGGATTATCCGATGAACGACCCCATGCTTCAACGGTGCCTTCTTTGGCTGGCTTTTGCTCGTCGGCACTGCCCAGATCCATCCAGTCGCCACGCTGCTTGAGCATCTCATGGAGATCATTAATGCAGCGCAGATCATAATGCAGCACAGTTTTGCCCACTGTACACACTAGAATGGGTGGATCGTGCTTCTCGTCCTTATACATGGTGTATTCAGCGGTGCCAGATGGGGTTTTGAGTTGCCAAGGACTTTCTTTGGTTCCGATTGTATCTGTCATTATATCGTTCTCCAGATAGCTTTAGCTTACGAAACGAACGGGTTCTACAAGCACCATCAGTTTTTCTCTGCGCGATTTTTCAGTTGACATCTCCTCCATACGAAACTGTTTACCATTGTAAGACGGTAATTCATTGTAAAAGGGTTCGGTGAATATAGTGGCGAATAGGGGCTTTTGGAAAAACCGCTTATCAAAGCAGGTAAGGCGACGCTATAATTAACGCCTCTAGCAAATATCGTCGTCAGACATGCGCCAGTACTTCAGGGGGAAGGGTGATCAAAAAGGTCAATAAACTCCAAACCTTGTCCCAAGCCGATTTAACCACTCTTGACGAACACGAGTTTGGGCAAGTGGTTGAACCCCATCGGCGGGAATTACTAGCACACTGCTATCGTATGTTGGGATCTGTCCATGATGCTGAGGACACAGTCCAGGAAACTTTGCTGCGGGCGTGGCGGCGACGTGAAAGCTACGAGGGGCGTGCCTCATTTCGGGCATGGCTCTATAAAATCGCCACGAATCTCTGCTTGGATGCGTTAGACCAACGTCCCCGACGAATGATCCCTATCACGCGGCAGGGGGTTTCATCGCCCGATGAACCGATACCCGCTTCGATAATGGAACCGATCTGGCTGGAACCATTTCCAGATGATCTACTTGCCTCGGATGACGACAATCCAGAAATATATCTCTCGACGCGGGAGAATATCACGGTTGCGTTTATGGCGGCGCTTCATCTTTTACCGCCTCGGCAGCGGGCAGTTCTGATTTTGCGGGATGTCTTGGAGTGGCAAGCCAGCGAAGTCGCCAGTCTGCTTGACTTAAGCGTCTCTGCGGTCAAGAGCGCTCTACATCGGGCGCGTACTACGCTAGCCACACGCTATCCGGCGGGCAGCACCGAAGCAATTTCTCCCCATGTGCTGGACGAATCTACACAAACACAGCTTGAACAGTATGTATCGGCTTGGGAAACTGCCGACATCGACGGGTTGCTGGCACTGCTGAAAGAAGAGGCGACCTTTAGTATGCCGCCTATCCCGTCGTGGTATTCTGGGCGCGATAATATCGGTAAGCTGGTTTCCAAGACGATCTTTAGTGGAAAGGCGAATGGACGCTGGCGGTTAGCCCCGACCCGTGCCAATGGTCAGATCGCTTTCGGGTTATATCAACGCGATCCGGAGAATCAAGTTTATAGCGCTTATGGCATTCAAGTCTTGACCATGACGAATGGGCAGATCGCGGATATTCTCACGTTTCGCAAGCCTAGCCTCGTCGCCTATTTCAAGTTACCAATGACGTTGCGCATTTAAACAAGTGGTCATTGTCAGATTTTAGCTGTGGAGCACTGCCGCAATAGTGAGTCTGGATACTTTGGAAATCATTAGCAACAGCGTAGAAGAAACGATAGCGATTGGATCACAGCTAGGGGCGCTGCTGCTAGCAGGCGATGTAGTGTGTCTCGCGGGCGATCTCGGCGCTGGCAAAACAGCATTCATGATCGGAATCGGCAAAGGCTGGGGTGCATGGGAACCTGTCAATAGCCCGACTTTTGTATTTGTCCATGAGCACCACCATGCCAGCGACGATACACGCTTATATCATCTTGATTGCTATCGCCTGAGCAGCGAGGCCGATGCAATCAGTATCGGGTTGGATGATATTCTCGCGGGGCGCGATGTAGTGGTATTGGAATGGCCCGAACGAGTCAACAGCTTTTTGCCATCCGACTGTTTGTGGGTCGATCTCCAACCCCTAGACAACATAGACCAGCGCCGCCTAACGTTCCGGGCAATGGGACAGCGCACAGCGAAACTCCTTACCGATCTAAAAAGCGTACTTAATTAGTTTTTCGATTTGCTGGCTTTGCCGAGTGCAGTTTTGCCTGTTTGCCCATTGACGACTGCCAAGCGTATATCGCCGTCATCCTCGATCAGCGTAGCGATCCAGACGGGCAATAGAACAAGTCGGAAGGTCATACGCTGGATATTGGAAAAGACCGTCACGACGAGTTTTTCATTGTGATCATTTTTGATTTCGAAGGCTTCTTCGACAGTGCGATCATATTTGCGTTTCATCATCCGGCTGGCGATGGTTTGGGCATCCAGCGAAGCCGCATCGAAATCAACGCTGTACATCTGCGCTGGGTATTTTGCCAACCACTTCGGCTCATAGTACACCGCCGCTGCAAAGTTATAGGGACTAAGCTGAGTCGTCAGCGAGAGTGGTGGCGATTTGACTCCAGATACCGCGATACCATTGACCATTTCGATCATGTTCGCTCGATCAATTTCAGTGAAGGCTCTGGACTTGACCCGCGTCACTTCGATATCTACATCAAAGATCCAGAAGGGCAAATATACGCCTTGAATGGCTTCGCTCTTAACTTTATTCGGGTTGAAAACATTCATAATACGCTGTCCGAGGCCGTTTAACTGACTGTTGATACTCTCGCGAGCCAGCGCTTCGTCTACACTAAACGGGATCAGTTCGCCCGGTTGTTCAAAGGAACCCAACGCATCGCTGAGGACTACCCGGTTAGAGCCACAAAATCGGCAGCGATCCGACATTTTTTCGGCGGTAAGCGTCTGTTCTGCGCCGCACTGCTGGCACTTCACAACCCGCTGCCCAACGTTCCAACGGGTCGGCTGCGCCTTACGTTCTAAGAGTGCCATGAGTAATGATTGGCTGTCATCGGTGTGCAGTGGTTTGGCTTGCAAAGCGCTGTACCCGCAGAAACGGCATTCGATCTTATTGCCATTCTGAGTCAGGTCGCCGCCACAGTTGGGACACACCAATGCGGAGGTTTTGGCTGTTACCGGGCTAGCACTTTGCTGTACGTGTTGATCATTAAAATGGTAGGTTTGTGCGGCCTGCTCAGGAGTCAACTTACCGTTAAGCACCATAATCATCCGCATGGCTTCGAGATGACCGGGCATATCGTTTAGCACAATTCCCAGTTCGTCACGTTTAAGCTGCACATCGTCTGTCGTCTTGGCAATCCACAGATGAGCATCGATGAATTCCGGCTGGTAGTCGGCAGAACGCTGGAAGCATTCGAGCGCTGCCACCCTATCGCCTTTTGCCAACGCATCCTGCCCAGACTCGAAGGCAGCAAATGCACCTGCCCCAATTTCACCGCCAAAGGCGAAATGGATTGCCTCTGCATGATGCTGTGCTTTGACAGTCTCTTCCTTTTTTTCCAACCCAGAGATCTCATCGGGGCGTACATAACCGCAGTGCGGACACTTGATCCGACTCGTTGCCAATTCCAGAATCATGCGTTGTCCGCATTGGGGACAAGGATTACCCATCAGTCGTGACTCCTATGTGTGCAAGAATAGCCCGGATCAACTCACAGCGATATCACATCTCATTTTAAGGGAATAGCCTTAAAATGAATCTTATGGATTGTCTCAAATTCATCTCGGATGTCATTATGAAGCGAATTGTCCATGCCTGTACATTTCTGCTAAAAAATATTGTTAGGTATCCGGGTAGTAGGTAGAATAAGGCGTATGGAACTATTCAAACGAAAAACAACACTGACGCGACGCTTCTATTCGCTCCTGTGCCTCACTATTTTGCTAGCCTTTATATCGCCGCCTTCGACTCCCGCCCTTGCCTTTAATGCTACGGATAAGGTTGCGTTGGCGGACTTTTATTGGTGGTATCCTTGGTATGGCGCACAATGGCTCAGTCAGGGCAAGTGGCAAGTAGCCGTCAACGACAATGGCAATCTCCGTCAGGATGCTTTTCGGTATCCATTTAGCAATCCTATTCCCTATCTCAAATCCAGCGAACACACGACGGGCGATGTCGATCCTATAGCTACCACTAGAGCAACGGCGTGGTTTCGCGGGAACTTCACCCGCGCCAAAGCCGCCGGGATCGACGTGATGGCGATCATGACACGCCCCGATCTCCCAGAGTGGAAATATGCGCTGGGGTTAATGATCGATGCCATTCACGCAATGAAAGTGGCAGGCGTGCCAACGCCAAAACTACTCTTTCACTATGACGGTTTAGAATATTGGAACGGGATTGGCACGGGCAGCCTGAATGCGGCAGGGCCAGTTTTCAACAAAGTGAGCGATGGCACGATTGATACTTTTGCGGTGGTCAAGGCCAAACTAGCTCAGTATCCCGATCTGCCATTGGCTGACCTACTCTATATTGATGGAACGCGCATCCCGATCATCGTCTATCGAGTAGAGAATACCGATCAACTTTTTACCGCTACGGATTGGTGGCTTGATCAACTCAAGCTAAACTTCACTGCCACCAATGCCAACACCGCGTTACAAGGCTACTCGCTCTATATGATCCTCGATGAAAAATGGTGTTCGACTGCCTATGGGACGCTAGGCAGCAATATCGATCTCAAAAGCTGCAACGGTGATGACTATTATCGCTGGAGTGGGGCATATGAACGGGTGATTCTCCCAATATATCCGGCGGGACGAGACTTTAGTAAAGAGCCACAAATCGTCACGATTGGGCCGGGCTTTGATAACCATCTCATTGTCCCCGGTACGACGAAATTCAACCCTCGCTCCTATCCAGGGCCGGTGTATACGCTTAGTTCGCAGTTTTCGACGGTGATCAATTCGGTATTCCGTGAATCGCCCGATAGGCCACATTGGATACTGATCGAAACGTTCAACTTTGGCGAAGAAGGCACGAACATTGATGATACCGTCGAGTTCGGCACGCTCTACCGTGACCTGACCAGAAGCGCCCTTAATTCGTGGAAAGGTGTCGTTTCACCTGCACCTACAGCAGTCGCGCAGCATTAGTCGTATTAAAGCTACAGAGTTGGCCTAGAGTTTTCAAAAACAGATACTTTATCGTGAGGTTAGTTAAGTTGACCTGACTTTTGTCCTGTGCTAAAATCCTCACATTCCACAGGTGTTAGGTCTAGTGTCCCTACCGACTCATCGGTAGCGCGGCGCGGAGACTATTCTCACGGTACATAACAATCATTTCTAGCTTCTATTAGCTCTGTTTGAAAGGGGCAGCATCTTAATGGCAAAATCGCGAACTGAGCTGATGGTGGATCGCTTGCGTGATCTACAGGCCGGAACTACCGAGATCGAAGCGTCTGCGGTAGTGAGTGTCGATGGGCTAATCATGGCTTCGGCGCTTCCGGCAACCACCGAAGAAGATCGTGTGTCGGCGATGTCCGCAGCAATGCTGTCGCTGGGCGAACGCATCGCTGGGGAATTGGGACGTGGCCTGCTCGATCAAGTCTATGTGCGTGGCAACAAAGGCTACGTACTGTTGATGTCGGTAGGGACAGATGCTGTGTTGACCGCCTTAGTGCGCGAAAACGCCAAACTAGGTCTTGTGTTTTTGGATATGAAACGTGCTGCGGGTGATCTTGAAAAGCTCGTGTAGATCGTATCGATCTAATAAGTCCGGGGTCAGTGACCGGGTTTCTCAACGGCGGGGAGGTTGCCACGACAGTAGCGTAGCCTCCCCGCCGCTCTTTTTGCCACATATGGGGAGTTAGAGTCGGACGGGGGATTATGGCACGCTATATTTTTTGTACAGGAGGAGTCGTTAGCTCAGTCGGTAAGGGTGTAACGGCAGCCGCAATCGGACGTATTCTCAAAGCACGCGGCCTAAAGGTCGCGATTCAAAAACTCGATCCCTATCTTAACGTCGATCCGGGAACGATGAGTCCTTACCAGCACGGCGAGGTCTTTGTCACTGCCGACGGCGCGGAAACGGATCTGGATTTAGGTCACTATGAACGCTTCATCGATGACAATTTGACCCGCGCCTGCAATGTTACCGCCGGACAGATCTATGCCGAGGTGATCGGGCAAGAACGACGCGGGGACTTTTTGGGCGGCACGATTCAAGTGATCCCGCATATCACTAATGAGATCAAGCGCCGCATACGGAAAGTTGCCAAAGAGAGCGATGCCGATGTCGTGATCGTCGAGGTCGGCGGCACTGTAGGCGATATTGAGGGACAACCGTTTCTTGAGTCGCTGCGCCAACTACGGATGGATATGGGACGCAAACGGGCGATGTATGTCCATGTCACCTATTTGCCCTACATTCAGGCCACGCAGGAACTCAAGACCAAGCCCACGCAGCACAGTGTTCGCGATCTGCGGAGTGTGGGTATTCAACCCAATGTCATTATCGCCCGTACCGACTATCCAGCCAACAAAGATCTGATGGATAAGCTGGCGCTCTTTTGCGACGTAGACGAGGAAGCCGTACTCGCGCTTGGGACGGTGAGCTGCCTTTACGAAGTCCCGCTTATCCTTGAAGATGCTGGCTTGGGCGAATACATTGTCAAGAAACTCAAGCTCAAGGCGGGCAAGCCCGAACTGCGCGAATGGCGGCACATGGTCGATGAGCTAAAACGCCCCAAAGACCCACTCAAGATCGCCATTGTTGGCAAATACGTCGAACTACGTGATGCGTATATGAGCGTCAAGGAAGCCCTAAGCCATGCGGGAGCCTTCCACAATCGCGATGTGCAGATCGAATGGATCTATTCTGGCGACCTTGAAAAGGACAAAGGCTGGGACATACTCGACCATGTTAACGGGATAGTCGTGCCGGGTGGTTTTGGCTATCGTGGGGTCGAGGGAAAAATCATGGCGGCGCGGTATGCCCGCGAACGCAAAGTGCCGTATCTGGGGCTGTGTCTGGGGATGCAGACCATGTGCATTGAGTTTGCCCGTAACGTGCTGAACCTCGAAGATGCCACCAGCAGCGAATTTGAAGTGTCTACTGAAAACCCAGTGATCGACCTGATGCCGGATCAGCGAAATGTGGTGGGGATGGGTGGCACAATGCGGCTGGGGCTGTATCCCTGCCAACTTAGCGAAGGCAGTCAGGCGGCACAGGCGTATGGCGTTCCACAGATCGAGGAGCGTCACCGTCACCGCTTCGAGTTTAACAATCAGTTCCGCACCGCGTTTGAAAACGCTGGGATGTCCTTTAGCGGCCTTAGCCCAGATCGCCGCTTGGTCGAGATTTCGGAAATCGTCGATCATCCGTTTATGGTGGGCAGCCAATTCCACCCAGAATTCACCAGCCGCCCCAATCGCCCGCACCCCTTGTTTAAGCGCTTTATCGAGGTGGCGAGTCAAACGACGCGCACACCCGCTACTATTAGCGTCAATGGCGCAAACGGCACAAATGGCACAAACGGGAAAAACCCGAATACAGATCACAAGGAGTCATGAACGGTGGATTGGCTTGAAGAATTCTGGAACGACTTGCTGAGTGAGGAACCACTGCGGGTCATCGCGGTCTGGTCTACGCTAGATGCGGAAGAAAAGTTAACGATCTATGAGCATTTAACGCATATGGCGACAGAAGCAGGATGGGCCGATGTGCAGCGAATAGCTGCACAGGCCGCCATTCACGCCATTGACAGTGAAGCTCACTAGGCAGGATCATCTCCTGCCTCAACCAGCGAACACTAAGAGTCTACTTGCTGGATATTGATCACTTTGGGCTGCGGGTCATCAGCCTTCGGCAGCGTAATGGTCAGGATATTGTCCTTGAAACTGGCAACCGCTTGATCCGCTCTGACCGGACGAGGGATCGCCACAGAGCGCGTGAACGAGCCGAATTTACGTTCACGGCGTAGATATGCTTCTGTGTGTATTTCTTCGTCCGGTACAGATTCACCCTTAATGGTGAGCGTTTCGCCCACAAGGGACACATCGATATGTTCGGGCTGCACGCCGACAATCGGGCCGGCTTTTACCACGACTGACGTTTCAGTTTCATAGACATCTACTGGCAGTACCTGAGCGCCTGTCGCTACTGACAAGCCATCTTCAATGAGTCTGCTCACTGAGTCTCGAAGACTACTCAGACTTTTTAGCGGGTCAAAGCTCTGATTGGACATTGTTGTTCCTTATCGCCTCGTTGTTTACATTGCAATACTATGTTTACGTATGTCTGTATACGCAGTGTGCGGTAGTAGAGTTGCACTGTATGGCCTGTTACCAAGCAAAAGCCACCCATTGTGGGTGGCAGGATATACTGAAAATCTTTTCGAATTGCGCTATTCGCGAGCTTCGATCAGTTCGATGACCTGTAACAGCACTTGCCGCACGCTGGACTTTTGGGTCGCGACACACGGCATCACGGTTACATCGCTACCTGCATGAGTCCCGCGCCGCACCTCTTCAAGGCTAACCCCACCCGATAGATCGCTTTTGCTAGCAGCGACTAAATAGGGCACGGCATGAATGCCAGAGAACAACGCAATTAGCTCGGCAGCATCGGGGAAGGATGGACTGTCGGTGCTATCGACCAACACAACGAAAGCGTTCATTTCTCTAGCGAGAATGTCCCACATGAAGTTGAAGCGGGTTTGCCCCGGCGTTCCACTCAGGTGCAAAACTTTGCCATCGATCTCGACACGCCCATAGTCCATCGCCACTGTTGTTTCGCTCTTGATTCCACGATCTTCGGTGGTGATCTTCTTTTCGGTAGTCACCACCGCAATATCAGAGATGGTGCTGACAAAAGTGGTTTTGCCAGAATTGAACGGGCCTGTGACGATGATCTTATATGTGTTTGCCACTAAACCCCTCCTCTAAACATCCAATGGATAGTAACAGTAAATCAGTAAGCAGTTACGATTGTACTCCCTAAGCCGATAAACTTTCAAGCGAAGGGGTAGCGAGGATTGACGATCAGGCTTAGGCTTGGGCTTCGCGTTTGAAATCCATGAAGCGGTAGCCAACGCCACGTTCCGTCAATACATACTTAGGATTCGCAGGATCTTCTTCGATCTTCTCGCGCAGATAGTTAATGTACAGCCGGACGTAATGCGTTTCGTCGCGGTACTCGTACCCCCACACTTTGGCTAGTAGCTGCTCGTGAGTCACCGTCCAGCCCGCGTTTTCGATCAGGTGATAGAGCAAGCGATACTCTGTGGGACGCAGCTTGATATGCTCACCGTTGACAATAACCTCGCGACGGTTGAAGTCCACGCTGAGACGATCATCAATTTTCAGGATGGCGTGTTCTGGCGCGTTGGGCAGTTCGGCACGACGCAGCACAGCCTTGACCCGACTGGAAAGTTCACGGGGACCAAACGGTTTGGTCACATAATCGTCGGCTCCCAGTTCCAAGCCGAATACCTTATCATCTTCCTCGCCTTTGGCGGTGAGCATAATCACCGGAATGGCAGAGAATTCGCGCAGCATCCGCAGAGTCTCGAAGCCGTCGAGTTCAGGCATCATCACATCGAGCAGGATCACATCGGGTAGCTGAGTACGCACTGCATCCAGCGCTTGCAACCCATTGTGCGCTTCGATCACCTGATACCCTTCAAGCTCAAGATTCATGCGAATGAAGCCGATCATGCGCGGCTCATCATCAACGACGAGAATGCGTTTCAGTTCGCGGGGTGCTGCACGCGGAACTTTGCCGGGTCTACTAACCAAATTCAATATCCTCATAGATCTAACGAGATCTAATCACGGAACGGCTTGAAAATTGCCTCATCTTCGCCGGAAGGCATGACTTCAATGAAGCTGACACGAGCCAACGGAAAAACAACGGTGGTGACTTCATCCAAAACCCAGTGAACAGACTTATTGTCTCGGCGGCGAGGGTGCATACAAACGATAAGATTATCCGTCGGTTCGGGCATCCGCTCTGTTTCAACGAGGATAGGCTCTTCACTGGCAATATGCAGTAGCAATGTATAGGTCATTAAAGGAGTTCCTCCAAGCATAAATAGTAGATGTGATGATTAATCAAAATGGTGTTTCTCGGCGCAAGTTATATGACACCGCTATTTGAATTCGCTATTTGAAATAAATGTGACACACGAGCTTGCCTAGTCGAATTTCATCACCGTCGCGAACGACACGCGGCTGGTTGGGTAGTAAGCGTTGACCGTTGAGATGCGTTCCATTGACACTACCTAAATCCACGAGGGTTAGGGTATCGTCACCACGCCGTAGAGCAGCATGGGATCGCGATACGCCTTTTTCTTGTGCACCAAAAGGCGTTAAGTCCAGATCGGGGTTTGAATTGGTCGCAGGGTCCAAACGCCCGAAAACCATTTCATCCATCTGTGCCAGCACTATCGGATCGGGAGTGTCCCGAAAATGGATCAAGATAGTAGCTTCGCGCCCAAAATGGGCAGTACCCCATGTGCTCTTGCTGATCAGATCCGCTGTAACACTTCTTAGTGGGCCGGTGGTCATCGCGTTATCGGATGCTACGCCAACCAATACCTCACCACAGTCTTCGCAAAAGAAAACGCCTTCCATGTTAGTATGAGCGCAATACGGACAGGTTTTCATTAGATTTAATGCTGCGTCTTTCGTTGGATGCTATGCCGATTCGCCGGACACAGCCGGATCTATCGGGGGTGAATCTGATGGAGCGGCGATTAATAGCCGCGTGCCATATTTAAGCGCTTTGTGTCCTTCATCGGACAGCATATTCGTGCTAGCAACACGGCGGGCTTCCGCAATCGCCGCGCTAGCAAGGCCGTCATGCCCGGCGGAAAGTAAGCGAGTCGCCAAAGTTTCTAGTCGCCTTGTTGCCTCATGGACATCGCCCCGCGCCAAGGCTTCCTCGGCTTTTTCCTGCATTCGGTACAAAGTAAGTTTACCGAGGCCATCCAGTATTGCCAACGGCGGTTCCTCTGCTGGCGGATGCGTGGACAGCTCAAGCGAAATGTCCGCAATTGCTTTATAACCGGGCATCTGTTCACGCATAATATCGCCCGTTACATCGATCCGCAGCAAGTTGCGAAAGCCCGGTTTTTGCGATGGGGGAACCTGTAACTGAAAGATCATCGAGGCTATCCGCCCCGTCTGTAACTGCCCAATCGGGATCGGATCGGCATTGATGGAGACAGGCTGGGCACTTGGCGACAGTCGAAAGGCCGACTCGATTTTGATGTCTGGGTCGGGCGCTAACGATACCATGACCCGTTCGGCAAGCGAACGCCCCAATGCCCGCACCCGATCATTCAGAAAGCGGACAACGGCACCGGGCGAGCTAACGTATTCCGAGGTGCCGCCTGTGCGGCTTGCTAGTTGGTCAAGAAATGCGTCGTTCCATTCGTCGCCCAAACCCATCGCACTAATGCCTACCCCAGCAACGGCGGCACGGGCAGCAAGGTCAAGGCAGGCTTGTTCGTCACCATAAGTCCGCCCATCGGTGAGCAGAATTATGTGGTTGACATAGCGTTTGGCGGCGTGTTTTCGATTCTCTTTGAAGCCTTCATCAAGCCCCTGAAAAATCTCTGTCGCACCACTGGCCTGCATGATCGCTATATTTGCTTTGATCGCGGATTTATCGGTGATGTAGTTCGCCGGAACCAACACCTCGGCGCGGTCAGAGAAGGCTACCACCGAGAGAATATCGCGTTCGGTCAATTGATCGATGATCTGAAAGGCGGCGGCGCGTGTCCGTTCCAGCCGGAGTCCATTCATAGAGGTACTGTGATCAATGACCAGAGTCAGATTCAGGTTACTGTCGCCTTTTTCCGCAGTACGAGGCCGCTCCGGGACAAGTTCGACCAATACATAAATCACCTGTGGCTCAGCAAGAATTGGCAGCACTCGTTTGCTGGGTGTAACCCGCAACGTGAAGTATGCTCTCTCACTTGAGGGCGATTTACGCTTGAGGTCGTATTTGTCACGGGCAATTGGGTCGCTTAACACATCGTAAGCCGCCGCAATGTCGCGAAACTGCGTTGCTGCCCCCGGATGGGAGTTAACATCCGGGTGAAGCCGACGTGCTGCGGAACGATAGGCACTGCGAATATCGTCGATTGGAGCGCCGGGTGGAACTCCGAGGATTGCGTAAAGATCTTGCGCGGCGTTCATCAGTGTATCCTAATGCTAGCTAACCGGGAACTTGGACGAGTACGACCGTAATGTTATCACGCCCGCCACCATCATTGGCTAAAGTGATCAAATGGTCACATGCTTCTTGTGGAGTCTTGGCAGACTGTACGATGTGGAGGAACCTTGCGTCCGACACTTCGTTCCACAGGCCATCACTGCATAGCATCAAGCGCGAACCGGGGCCAAGCCGACAGCTAAAAGTGTCTACTTCCAGTTCGTCGCTTTGCCCTATCGCCCGATACAACACATTCCGTTGTGGATGCGTTTCAGCTTCTTCTTTGGTAAGTTTATCCAGTTCAATCAATCGCTGCACTAACGAATGATCGCGGGTAATCTGTTCGATCTTATCCTGCGCAATTAGATAGGCACGGCTGTCACCGACATGGGCAACACATAGCAGATCGCTCAACATAGCTGCCGCCGTTACGGTGGTGCCGCCTTCAGGGATTTCGCCAGATACTGCTTCGTTGGCTTTTTGAACGGCTTCGCTCAATACCTCCGAGAGAATCGGACGATCCACATCGTTGGGGGCAATCTTGAGCAGCGCCAGATAGAAATTTTCCAGCATGTGCAGTGCAATCACCCGGATCGCGATGGCGGAGGCGTGTTCGCCATCATGATGACCGCCCATCCCGTCTGCCACAATAAACAAACCAAAGTCGGGACGACTTTCTGCACTGACGCTTGATCCATAGAACGTGAACACTGAGTCTTGATTGTTATTGCGGATCATGCCGATGTCGGTGCTAAGACCGTAGATGACATGTTTGCTTGGCTTACTAGTCAATGATTCCAACGGCGGCAATTGCCGGGTTACGCCGAACATCGGGGTTGGGTCGAAATCCCGTGGTTCGGTAATTTCCTGTGTCGAGTATTTCGTTACCCCTTGAATCAGTGGAGCCGGGGGTGACGAGGCAGTGGCAGTCCCCGGCAGTGAGATTTCGGGAGCCACACCGTTAGCTATAGCACTTGGCTTTGTCAAGTCCGTGTGTTTTGAGTTATCGGTGTCCGAAGTAGGTGCGCCGATTAACCGTCGTAGAAAATTCATGGAATCTTTCTCCGCTGCCTATGGGTTCAATGCGTACAGATAGTGATCACTCGACCCGATGTACAGCATCCCATCGGCAATAGCTCCCGAAGAAGCGATTGGGCCATCGGTTTCAAAGGTCCAACGCAACTTCCCTTTTTTCACATCAAGACTATAGACATTCTTGTCCACACTGCCAAAATAGAGTGCGCCGTTGACATACGCGGGCGACGACACGATTTGACCTTGTGTCTCGTACTTCCAGATTTCTTTACCGTTGGCGCTCGTATCGAGGGCATACATAAACCCATCGACACAGCCGATATATAGGTGTTTGTTGACAATGACTGGTGTGGAAATAATCGGTTTCGTTGTCCGATAGCGCCACACTGTCCAACCGTTGTTGGCATCCAGTGCGTAAACGTGCCAGTCTACCGATCCGAAGTACGCAATATCATCGACAATGACGGGCGACGATGTGACAGCGCGTTTGGCCTTGAAGCGCCACTTGAGCGCCCCCGAAAGATCCAGTCCAAAGACATCACCATCTTCGTTGCCAAAGACAATGCGTTCGCTAGTAACCGCAGGTTTGCTGCGGACAGGTGCACCAGCATCGAACTTCCAAACTAGCCGGCCTGTGGTCAGACGCACCGCGTAGAGCGCACCGTCGTCACTGCCGAAAAAGACATGGCCTAACGTTGCATTGACCGTCCCACGTATCGGCCCATTGGTCGGGAAAGTCCACGACACTTTACCAGTCCGTATATCAATCGCATGGAGATGCTTGTCTTCGGAACCAACGATAATCAGATTGTTATCCGTATCGATATTCGGAGTTCCGACAATGCCACCCTCGGTAGCATACTTCCACTTGAAGTTGCCATCTTTCGTTTCAAGCGCGTATAGGTTGTTATCGTAGGCTCCGACATACACCATGTTCTTATAGACCATTGGCGTAGATCGAATTTCGTCCTCACACTTGAACTTCCATTTGGGCAGGATCTTACCTGCTGCGGCAAACTCGTCATTTTTATCCTTGGTATCGTCGGCAGCACCATTCGTATGGACAATCAGTGCTGGGCCACCACTGCTCAACTGCTCAATAGCTTCTTTCATCGCCAACGCACTTGGGAAGCGCTGCGGTGGTTCGTAAGCCAGCGCCCGCTGGACAATGGCTTCCAATTCGGGCGAAACGCTGGGATTTGCCTCACGAATCGGACGTTCTGGGAAACTGAATGGTGGTTCAAGACGTGGATCGCGGCGCGTCAACACATGATGTAGAGTCGCACCAATGGCATAGATGTCCCCGGCGGGCGAGGCTTCACCGCGATATTGTTCGGGCGGCGAGTAGCCCTCAGTGCCGATCATCGTGCCTTTTTGGTTCGTTTGGAATGCCTTAGCAATACCGAAGTCGATCAGCCGGACATTGCCATGTTGATCGATCATGGTATTAGAAGGTTTCACATCGCGGAAGATAATTGGCTCTGGTTTGTGAGTGTGCAGGTAATGCAGCACATCGCACAGTTGCACCCCCCACTTCTGCACCATATCCAACGGCAAAAAGTTCGGCATGGAGTTAACCAACGCTTCGAGGTCGCGTCCGTTAATATATTCCATGACCAAATAAGCTCGATCTTTATTGGAGAAATAATCAAATATTTTGGGGATTGACGGGTGGCTCAGTTCAGCCAGAATATTCGCTTCACGCTCGAAATTTTTCAATGTCATATCCCGCAAGCCGGGATCAGCCGCGAGGTTCAGCATTTCCTTAACGGCGACATAACGGGTAACATTGGGGAAGTTCATATCGCGAGCTTGATACACTGACCCCATGCCACCAACACCCAGCACTCCTGTAATTTTGTATCGGCCTTGCAAGACCGACCCAACTTGCAGGGTTCCCTCTACCCCATGCGGATTCTTGTTGCTAGGTTCTTTTGCAAATTGCTCCGTATTCATAAGTGCGCGACCTTACATTATTACAACGAGAAAGATTGAGAAGATATTGCTATTATAGTAGACCGTATAATTGAATGCAATCGGAGTCAGTTGAGTGGTAATTCCAAACGCATTCCAAGACAGTTTATCGCTGTATTTGCACATTCCCTTTTGTGGGACGCGCTGTACCTATTGTGCTTTTAACACTTACACCAACGTCGAGATACTTATCCCGGCTTATGTAGATGCCATGTGTCGCGAACTGCGTTGGCTCGGACATGGCACAGCGCACCCGCTGCACACAATCTACTTTGGCGGCGGCACACCGAGTCTGCTTTCAGCACAGCAAGTCTCCGCGATTTTGGAGACTTGCCGCCACTCGTTTACGGTTTTACCCACCGTCGAGATTACATTGGAAGCGAATCCCGGTTCCATCGGCGCGGATTACGCGGACGGCTACTTTGCTCAGTTACGCGAGACGGGTATAAATCGTCTGAGCATTGGAATGCAATCGGCGCAGGCAGGTGAACTGCGTATGTTTGCCCGTCAACACGATGTTCAAGCCGTCGCTGCGACCTTTGAGCAAGCGCGACGGGCAGGTTTCGATAATATCAGCCTTGATCTGATCTTCGGCGTACCGCATCAGACGCTTGCCATGTGGCGCGAAAGTGTCGAGGCGGCGCTGGCGCTGCATCCCGATCATCTCTCAATGTATGCGCTGATCCTCGAACAGGGAACCCCTCTGACCAGAGACATAACTCGTGGATCGCTGCCGACTCCCGACGATGATCTTGCTGCTGATATGTATGAACTAGCAGATTCGATGGCACTGCAAGCCGGGTTGGGGCAATACGAGATCAGCAATTGGTCACGACCCGGCGCGGAATGCCAACATAACTTACAATATTGGCGCAACGCCCCTTATTTGGGAGTCGGGGCGGGCGCACATGGGTATGCAGCAGGGTTGCGATACCAGATTGTACGCCCCATTCAGCGGTATATTGACCTCGCCATGGCGCAGACTGCCCCGCTGCCCTTCCCGATTACACCGACAGTCGAGCAAACCGAGTCAATCGATACTGCGAACGCAATGGCGGAACATATGCTAACTGGGCTACGGCTTATTCACGAGGGGGTAAGTGTGGCGGCTTTTGAGCGCCGCTTTGGACTGCCCATGCAAAGCGTCTATGGCGCAGCCCTCGATCAACTGAAAGGCTACGGCTTGCTGGAACAGCACGGCGATACTCTGCGGCTCACTGCGCGGGCGCGGCTGTTGAGCAATCAGGTCTTTTTGCAGTTTATGCAAGAGGTTGAATGAGTGGGTTGATTGCGTATTGGAATAAAAGTTGAGACGAGATTGAGACACCGCCAAACACCCAACGTACTATAAGATTTAATGGTGGCTTGTGCTACAGTTGCATTATCTGCCTAGCCTTTCCAACATGTTATTCATCTGCATTACCCATCTGATTGAACAAACCCATCTCATCATCGTGATTGTGAAAAGAAAGTAATCTCATGTCCAGTTTACCCTCACCAGAGTCAACCTTAACTGTTGCTGAATCGCCTGCGTCTGCCGCGAAATGTCCGGTGGATCACAGCGCGATTTCACAGCAGAAAACCGCACGACATCCCGAAACAAGCGCACTGCCCCTTGAATGTGATGCTCAGGGAGTCTGGCAAGTGCGCGGGTTTGACGAATCACGGGCTATCTTACGCGGCACAAGTACGAAGCAGGCTGGCTTCAATGCCGATCAGGTGACATCGCTGCAAGGTATGACCAACAGACCGATCCTTTATCAGGAAGGCAAGGTTCACCAGCAGCAGCGCAAACAGACCGCACGGTTTTTTGCTCCCAAAACCGTCAGTTCCGACTATCGCGACTTTATGGAAACGTTGGCGGATCAACTGATCAACCAACTCAAACAGCAAAAACGAGCAGACTTGAGCAAACTGAGTCTGGAGATGGCGGTGGCGATTGCTAGTCGGGTTATCGGGTTGTCCAACAGTCGCATGGGGGGTATGTCCAAGCGATTGGATGCCTTCTTTGAGCAAGAAAACCCGAATATTACTTGGCAACCGCTCGTCAAACTACTTGGCCTGATCAAACAACGCCATATGCTGTCGTTCTTCTTTCTGGATGTCAAACCCGCCATTCAGGCGCGTAAGGGTCATCCACAGGAAGACGTGATCTCGCACCTGCTCGAACACAACTACAGCGATCCCGAAATCTTGACGGAGTGCGTCACCTATGCCGCCGCTGGCATGGCGACCACCCGCGAATTTATCAGCATTGCCGCGTGGCACTTTTTGGAACAGCCAGCCCTGCGGGATCGGTATGTTGCGGCCCAAGAAGAGGAACGTTACGAAATCCTCCATGAAATGCTGCGTTTGGAACCTGTGGTCGGACACCTATTTCGGTATGCCACTGCTGATATTGCGCTGGAAAGTCAAGGCCAGCAGGTTGTCATTCCCGAAGGCGCACTAATCGATCTCCACATTTATGCGACCAATGCCGATCAAAGCGTCGTTGGCGAAGATCCAATGGCGATCTGTCCGGGGCGAGCCTTGACGGGCGATCATATTCCTGCCATGTTGATGGCCTTTGGCGATGGACATCACCGCTGCCCCGGTGCGTTTCTTGCCATTCAGGAATCTGATATTTTCCTGCAACGGCTGTTAGCGCTGGACGGTTTAAGTATCGAGCGGATGCCTACCCTCGGTTGGAATGAGGTCGCCAGCAGCTACGAAGTCCGCGACTTTGTACTGGCGCTCAAGTAAGCGTCCAAAAGCGGTAGTAAACAGGGTATCTTTAGGCAGGATTCATGAGGTCAAGGATACCCATGCCAAATCAAATTCCCGATCCAGAGTATCTTGATGAGCAAGTAGACGGCGCGGTCTACACGTTACCCGGCGGCACGATTTTGGTTACAGGGAAACCGCCGACTGATCTCGCGGAGATTGTTCCGCTACTGTTTGGGACTATCGTCGTGCGTTATGGGATACCTAGCTATATCCCTGCCGGAGAGGCACTGATCCCCGGCCTGTTCGCTGCTGAAAAGGCGGAATACTGGTTGGACGCGAAGCGTGGGATTTCCTACAGCAGAATTTTGTAACTCATCCCCGCGCCGATGTGCTTGGGATACGCACCGACGGTCAGCAGCAAGACATCTTTGTGCGCGACCTAGATTTTGGGCAACCTGTACGTGTCTTTGCCTACCCTACTCTTGACGAGACGACACCGACTGCGGAACTTATCGGGCAAGTGATCGGCTCAGATGCGCCACCCTTGCCCGAACTGCTTTCTCGCTATTTGCCATTGATCAGCGACCTTAATGCCCTACTTTCCCTCTCTGCTTAGATCGACTCCCCAAAAAAATCTAACTGGTTCATTTCAAAGCCATCCTTTTGTTTTTCGCAAGAATGCTAGTGACTGTATTCTGGGCGACACCTAGCACATCGTCAATAGCTTGGTGGCTGGTAACAACCTGATCGCGAGCATACATGAGCGCATCGGCAACTTCATAAAAGCTCGCGATGAGTGGATGGTAGGTGCTGACACTCATTTCCTGCAAAAAGATGGGTAGGATTTGGGTCTGTTTAAAAGCATCCGAGGCCACATAATCGGCTTTGCCTTGAAACAATTCCGCGCTATCCCAATAGCGATCTGGTTTGGAGGTCAGGTATCCCGCTAATTTCCAAGCGGCTTGCTGTACTTTGGGGTCGGTGTTGGAGTTGACCAAATAGTAAAACGCATAGATCGAGAAAGCATTCTTGCCAACCGCATCCTTCCACACTGGGATAGGGTGAATACTGTAGTTGATCTTGGCTGCTTTCATCTCTGCTGCGCCCCAATTGCCGAAGTCGCAGTCGATAGCCAATTTACCTGCCAGAAAAGCATCGCGGGTGAAAGGATACTGTGGCCCGCCGAGTTTCCACGTATTGGCCCAATCGTTCCAGTACCCAAGCACCTTCTTGACTTCGGGGGTATTGATAGCGGCAGAATTGCCTGTTTCATCGATCATATTGCTGCCAAGCTGTTGTACCATCGGATTGAACACGAGCAGCATAAAGACCGAGTTGCCCCAAGGGAAGTCAAAGCCGCGTTGGGTCAGAGCGCCGCTGGAGTCACGCACTGTGAGTTTTTCGGCAGTAGTTTGCATCGCTTCCCAAGTTGTCGGGAAGTCTTTATTGGGGTCAAGTCGCGCTTTCTTCCACAGATCATCGTTGGTGTAGCAGGCGTAGGTGTTTACCTCCGTAGGCAGCCCATACAGCGTGCCATCGAAGGTTGCGCCAGCCAACAGTGTGCCCCCGTAAGCATATGCCTTGTAAACAGCATCTTGATCTTTGTAACCCGCTGCTTCAGAATCAACAGGTGCAAGTAGCTTCTGTGCCTGCAATTGACCGATAGAGAAAGTAGCTTGGCTAAATAGATCTGGTCCGGTTTTTGAGTTGAATTTGTTTGTCAGCGTTCTATCCCAGTCCACGTCAGGAAATGTCGTGTATTCGACCTTAATCGACGGGTTATTTTTCTCAAACTCGGCGATCAATTCCTTATCCAGCGACTCACGCAACGGATCGGCGTGCATCCACATCCGAACCGTTATCTGATCCTGAGCAATCACACGATTGCTGAACGTGGCAGGCAAGACAAGCACCAGTGTCAGGATCGCAATAATCGAGCGTTGTGCAGTATTCAATCGATACTCCTGTTAAAATTTCGTCGCCGACTATATTTTGCTAGTCGGGTTGATTATCTGGTTTCACGCTATTTCGGTTATAATCACCTTTGTCATTTTTAACTGATCTAACGAGCATCGTACAAACTTACAAACATACATTACAGTCAACCCCGCCAATCTCGTTGCGTCCTATTTTTCAACGTAAGGCGATAAAATATGCACTCTTATAAATGGTTCCTCCGCTCGTTCCTGCTTACAACTGTTGTTTTGGCTCTTGTTTTAACCTACAGTACCCACACCAACAGTTATGCTCAGGACTCAAATTCAGCGCAAATTATTCGCGTCAATACTGATAAATTTCCTGAGATCGAGATCGTTGTCAGTATTCTTGATACGTCCGGGCGACCTCTTCCCGGTCTAACCAGTAAAGATTTCTCTGCCTTTGAGGATGACAAAGGGTTAACGCTTAAGTCGGTTACGAGTATCACCGAGGAGAACATCCCCCTGTCTATTGTACTGGTAATCGATACCAGCCGCAGTATGGTTGGCTTTCCCTTAGACAGTGCCAAACTTGCCGCCTCAAACTTCATCGATCAGGTACGAGACATAGACGAACTGTCGCTGATTACTTTTAACAGTACCGCCATAGAAGTTCAAGCGCCCACTAAAGACAAAACAGCCCTCAAAGATAAAGTCAAAAATCTCAAAGCTACTGGACAAACGGCGTTATACGATGCGATTGCCCAAGCGGTAAAGACTGCTCAGACTGGCACAGCCCAGCGTCGAGCGATTGTGCTGCTCACCGATGGCGCGGAATACGGCAATCTGAGCAAAACAGGGCGTAATGAAGCTTATCAACTTGCCGACAAAGCAGGCATTCCGATCTTCGCGATTGGACTGGGATTCGGCGTTGACGAACCCTATCTTAGCGCGGTTGCCAAAAATACAGGCGGCGCGTACTATCGTTCGCCCAAACCCGAAGATCTCGCTAAAGTCTATACGGGTATTGGAACTTTGCTGAGGTCACTCTACGTCTTGACCTTTGATACTTCGTCCCCTGCCGATGGGAGTACCCATCAAATTCGTGTTGAGGCGAAGGGCGGCTCTGCCCAATTCAGCGCCCGCTATCCTGCCCCAATACCCGTTATCAAGTTCGGAGATTTTGATTCTACGACACCAATGCAAAAGCCGACTACTGTTACTCCGCAGATTGCTGCTGATAACAAGATTACAGGCTACGACTACCAGATTGATGGCAAGTCTGTCGCGAAGGCGGATGGTGATGTCAAGCCGCTGACGATTGACCCGATGACTCTGACTCCCGGCAAGCACAACCTCAAGTTGGCTGTGACCGACGATAAAGGCCATATTGGAGAAGGGGCAGTAGATTTCCAAGTTGCCGGGCTGCCGCCAGAGTTCACCATTGATGGTTTGAAAAACGGTGAGACATTGAATACCAACCGCGCCGTAACCTTGACGGTTGGTGCAAGCCAGACTCCAGTAAGTACCGCGGCCTTCGATATTGACGGTGTGGTGATCAGTACGCTCCAGCAAGCGCCCTATACAGCCGCAATTGATGTGCTGTCGTTGGCTCCCGGCAACCATAAATTGACCGTACAACTCAAGAACACGGACGCAACTGGTACTCGCACCGTAGACTTTGTTATTCCGCCGGGGCCGCGCCAGAGCGCTACCGCCAACGCGCTCCGTCAGGCAACCATTCATGCTCAGGAAACACTGGCAGCGATGCCGACCAATACACCTGTGCCAACGCATACGGCAACCAGCAAGTCTACGTTCACACCTATTCCATCAACCAATACGGTGGTGCCAACCTCAACTAGTACTCAACTGTCAACGAAAATCCCGCCGACAGTGACGAGTACACCCGTGTCTTCTACCAATACACCGCCGCCAAGCGACACGCCGCTGCCCAAAGCGAGTAATACGCCCATTGTCGCCGTCGTCGTGTCTACGGATACACCCTTCCCAAGTAGCACGCCGCTGCCCAGCGCAACCAATAGCCCAGTACCGCCGACAGTGACGAGTACGCCCGTGCCACCGTCCAATACACCCTTGCCGACCAACACTGCAACAGTGCCGCCACCGACTGCAACGAATACAGCGCTGCCCACCAACACGGCGACTCCGCCACCATCCTTCACACCGTCGCCAACTAGTACGGCAACCGTTACGCCGTCAGCCACTCCCATCCCGACACTGAACACCATTGTCAACTTTGCGTCCAGTCCACTTGGTGTGGTCTGTGGTGGCATCATCTTGCTACTGCTGATCGTATTGACTATCTTGCTTGGCGGACGCGGCAACAGACGCAGAACACAGTAGTACACTTCCCTTAATCACTCGCTCACAAAATCACCGCCTCACCTGTGCGACAGGTGAGGCGGTTTTGGGTAATGTGGCGAGAAAAGAGCCTGTTCGTACTATCCGGTAATTTTGTTAACCTTTGATGATTTTTCGTCAAAGAGCATTGAAGACTCCGGCCTCAACGCCAGCATAGCGCGAGTTCCTTCGCCGGGAATGCCTGTGCTGTCTAAAGTCAGTGATCCACTGTATTGTTTCGCCGTCGCCAACACGAGCGCTAACCCTAACCCTGTCCCGGCAATGCTGCGCGTATGGGCGCGATCCACGCGAAAAAAGCGCTCGGTAACACGCGGTAGGTCTTCTAACGGAATCCCTTCGCCTGTGTCGCACACTTCAATCGTCAGATAGCTCGTGTCCCAGTGTGCAGCAAGGCTGATCTTGCCGCCTTCGGGCGTGTACTTCACGGCGTTATCCAGCAGGTTGCCGACCATCACATGCAGATCGTTAGACCAGAGATAAAGTTCTGGGATGTCTGGCTGAATAGTCGTTTCAAGCTGCTGTTGTTTTTCGACTATACGCGGGCGAATTGTGCGAACGAAGGCCATTAACTCGTTGCTCACATCAATGGCTTCGGTAGGCTGAATAAATGAGGTGCTTTCAGCCCGCGACAACTGCAATAGGTTCGTGACAAGCTCACCTAGCCGGATCGTTTCGTCATTAATTTCTGCTGCATAATGCCGTCCACGTTCCGAGTCTACTGCGCCACTCGCCAGCGCCTCAGCCCGAATCTGAATGGCAGCCAACGGCGACCGCAGTTCATGCGAAGCATTGGCGACGAACTCAGTTTGCCGAGTCAACATCGCTTCGACTTGCTGTGCCATACGGTTAAAAGCGAGTTCTAGCGAGGCGAGTTCTTGGCTAGTGCCTGAAACGCTGGCTCGCACGTCCAAACGCCCATTTGCCATCTGTTCGGCAACTACCTGAATGGCAGCTAGGGGGCGAACAATCCGTGCTGAGAGCCACCAACCAGCCACACCACCCAACACCAATGCCCCTACCGTTGCGCCAATGAGGACAATCCAGCGTCCTAATAGTTCATTCTGCACAGGGGCTAACGAGGTATCGGCCCAGACTAAGCCAAGCACAATCCGACCATCGTGGACAATTGGCACAGCAATATACAAGGTGTTCCCGCGAATCTGGCTGGCAATCGAGTTACTGAGCGCATTACTGAGTTCCGGCGAGTTGTCTGTCGAAATAGCGGTGTCATGGGTCGTTGCCAGCAGTCCGCCATTAGGAGCGACGATGCTGAGGTTAATATCCAGTTTGGTCGCGATGGCGTTGATGTACTGTTGAAAGTCGGCGGGCGCGACTTGCCCTTGCCGCCACTCGCCAAGCGCCTGCGATAAGCTGTTGGCTACCGCCAGAGTCACGACTTCCTGTTGGCTGACAAAAGCTTGCTGCGTCATTATGGTCATTTGTGAGCCAGATACGATTAACAATGTCCCTAGCCCCAACCCCAAGACAAGCAAAATCGACGCGATAAGCTGTACTCTCAGTGATTTCATAATGATCTCATACCCGCAATTCCTCATAAGTTGCAAAGCGATAGCCGATGCTGCGTACTGTTTGAATATAGTGCGGGTCAGAGGCATCGTCTTCGATCTTTTGGCGCAGCCAGCGGATATGCACGTCCAGTGTGCGCGTATCCCCGAACCAATCCGTTCCCCACACCTGATTAAACAACACCTCGCGTTCGACCACTTTGCCTGCCTGCTGCATGAGCATTAGCAGTAAATCGTATTCTTTGGGGCGTAACAGCAGTTCCTTGTTGGCCTTGAAAGCACGACGTGAGGCAACTTCAAGTCGGACATCGCCAATGTGCAGTTCGGTTTCGAGTGACGCACCTTGATCCCACTGTACGCGGCGCAGCATAGCGCGGATGCGTGCCACCAATTCCTTGAAGGCGAAAGGCTTGTTCAGGTAATCATCTGCGCCCAATTCCAAGCCGCGCACGCGATCTACTTCCGTGCCAAGTGCGGTAAGCATAATAATCGGCACCTGCGAAAAGCGTCGGATCTCTTGGCAGACCTGCCAACCATCGATATTGGGCAGCATAATGTCCAGCACAATCACATCAGGTTTTTCGACCATCGCCATGCCTAGCCCTTCACGCCCATTGTCAGCGACAACGACGCGAAAGCCTAAGGCAGTCAATTGATATTGCATCGGGTCGGTTAGCTTCTTGTCATCATCGATCAACAGAACCGTTGTCATGGTGCATCCTCATTTCTAGTATTGTAGCCGAATATATTGATATTTAAGGGAAATTTAAGGTGGTATATCTTTAAATTAACACACTAGCTAAGCTTGTGAATTATTGTGCATATATCAGTTTAGAACTCATTGTAAAGGGGTTTAGCATGAACCAGAATCGAAATCAACGCACTGGGGCGCTCAACCCGGCACAGCGTAATACAGTACGGGTCGCCCTTGCTACCGGAGCTACTATCGCCACTCTGATTGGCGCTCAAACACTTGCTCTGTTGGAACAACCCACTGTGGCGGTTGCAGAGAGAGTCAACGCACCTATCACTATCACTTTGATGCCCGATAGCAGCACATTGGATCAGCAATCGCAAACAGATGTTCAGTCCAACGCTGATAATTTCAACGACGATACTTCCGGCGTTTCGCAGCAATCGGATAATTCTACGGTGATTCAGCAGAATAGCATTCAGTACGCACAAAGACAACCTAATCCCGTAAGTCATTCAAGTCGATAGTAGTGTCATGTGTGGGACACTAAGCAGGTGAAGCGTGTCTAACTTTATGGTAAGTTTCGAGGCGATGGGTAGCCATATTCAGGTGTGGCTGAATGCACCGGAACTGGCAAACGCCCGACCTTTGGAAAAAGTCCGGGACTGGTTCGAACACTGGGAATCGATCTTTTCGCGGTTTCGCGCAACGAGCGAACTGTCACATCTCAATGCACAAGCGGGCCACACGATCAAGGTGTCCCTACCGATGTTTGAGGTAATCACGGCGGCGGTACAGGCTGCTGCCGTGACGGATGGTGTGTTCAACCCGCTAATTCTGGGGGCACTGGTATCTGCTGGATACGATCATAGCTTCAATGCGGAACACTTCATACCCGGCAGTACGCTGACAGATCACACAGTGGGCGATTGGCGCGAGATTGTACTAGACTCCGCCGCGTTAACTGTTCGGCTGCCCGCCGCTAGCCGACTTGATCTGGGCGGGATAGTCAAAGGGTGGGCTGCCCAGAAAACCGCGCAGCGCCTTAGTATGGTCGGGCCATGCCTTGTCGATGCTGGAGGCGATATTGTAGCACGAGGGACTCCCGATGAAACGGGCGGTTGGCTAGTTTCAATCCGCCACCCGGATCTTTCTCAGACCTTGTATACGGTACTCCTCACTGACTCCACCATTGCGACCAGCGGCATTGATTACCGCCACTGGACTCGCGATGGTCAGACGCTGCATCACTTGATCGATCCACGAACTGGACAACCCGCCGAGAGCGATATTCTCTCTGCGAGTGTCATTGCCCCAGACGCAGTTCAGGCCGAAGTGTGGGCCAAAACAGCACTTATTACGGGCCAACTACCCGATCTACCAGCACTTCTGATCCGTCGCGACTATTCAGTATTACACGAAACGAGCTTTGATCAATTATGCGTCCAGAAAACCCAGTGAGTAGAACATCACGTTCAAATATACCGCCTGCTTCGCAGGAAATCCCTCATATTGTTGACTGGTTGATCCTGTTGGTCGTTGTAGGAGTTTCGGTAGTTTCTATCGGTGCGACCTTCTTGAGTGGGGCGTTTAGTGCCTCCCTAAGCGCCGATAATGTATTAAGCTGGCATCTTGTGCGGGCGGCGGGGCTAACGTCCTACACACTGTTAGCAGCCTCAACACTCTGGGGCTTGTTCCTCTCTAGCCGCATCCTCAAGAATTGGTCGCCCGGCCCGTTAAGTCTGCTGCTGCATGTCACCGTGTCATGGCTGGCAATCGTACTGGCTGCTGCCCATGCCGGACTGCTGGTGTTCGACACCTATTACAACTACACACTCAAGGATCTGATTGTGCCGTTTGTCGGCCCGTATCGACCTTTTGCAGTAGGCTTGGGCATTGCTGCCGCGTGGTTAATTCTGGCGATCAATATCAGTTTCGGGATGCGTAAGCTGATCGGACATCGGGCTTGGTTGTGGCTACATTACACGAGCTACGGAGCCTTTGCATTAGTTACCGTTCATGCACTGCTGGCAGGCACAGACGCGACTAAACCGGGCATGATGTTAATCCTCGGTGTATTTACAGTGGTGATCGTGGCACTGCTGTCGTGGCGGCTGCTACAGCCAAAGTCGCGGCAGAAGACGAAAAATGCAGTATGAAAGCCTGATCGCTTTTACCCCGGCGAGTATGCTACAATTCCATGCTTGAGTTGTGGTAAACCCAACAGAGAGCATATGCAAAGCAAACTTCCCTACGAAAAAGTGATCGGTGTGTTTGGCAGCGCCAATACCCAACCCGGCACGCCAGACTATACCGAAGCTGTGACCCTTGGTGCAGCATTAGCGGGTGCGGGCTATGCAGTAATGACCGGCGGCTATGGCGGCGTGATGGGCGCAATCAGTCAAGGGGCGGCTGAAGCACACGGACACGCCATTGGGGTGACAGTTGGTTTATTCAAATCACGCGGCCTGATCCCGAATTCGTTTCTGCATGAAGAAGTCCATTTGCCAACGCTAGCGGAACGCCTGAATTACCTGATCGTCAAGCCGGATGCCTATGTTGTCCTGAAGGGCGGCGCGGGGACACTTTCGGAGATGGCGCTGGCATGGAGTTTGTTGCAAGTCGGTGAAGTTCCGCCGCGTCCCCTTGTACTGGTGGGCGCGATGTGGCGTGAACTTATACCACATTTCGCTACCGTTACGACCATTACACAGCAGGATATACGTTTGCTGACTCTGGTAGATCGCGGCGATGAGGTTGTCCCCGCGTTGACTAGTTGGTGGGCTAACCCGCCACAAGTGCCACTGCGCCTCGGTGATGTGCAAAAGACACCGCCACTGGGTGATAACCTGTAGCCATTTCGTGTGTTCTTGAAGGGGAGATTGATGACCAATAAATCTCAGCTACCACCCAACCCGCCGTTCTGGACGCGGTTTTCGGTGACCACTGGCAACATAATTCAAGTGACTGGGCTGATCTTTGGCGCGGCGTTGCTATACATTGACGCGCATCTGACTGTAGCGGATATTCTCCGAATCGTGCTGATGATTGTAGCGTGGCTGACAATCTATATCTGCTGTCACGCGCTTGCGCATTACGTCATCGGGCGATTGGTGGGGATACACTTTCGCGGATATGGGCTGCGTGGAACCGGTCACCCAGAAGCCTATCCACCGGGGGCGCGTCAGGTGATGAGCGTGCTACCCTTTTTTACGGTGATGTCCGAAAAATCTAGCATGGCGAAGGCCAGCTCTACCGCCAAAGCATTGATGTTCGCGGCTGGGGAAATCTCTACCATCGTATGTAGTCTGGCATCGGGCTGGTTTGCATGGGCGGCAAATTTTCCCGGCGGTAGTGTCTTATTGGTTGTAGCGATTATTGTTTCGCTGGTTGCCTTTATCTCGGCTTTTTTCCCGAAAGGCGATTTCAATAAGGCGCTCAAAGCGCTACGGGACAGCTAATTAATCCTTGCCGACTTTTATTCGATTACTATTTCCAGCCTCTTGAAAGCCAGTTCGCAATTAGACCATATGCAACGGCTGCAATAGCAGCAACTAAGCCTCCTACTAGACGTTGTACAACTACTGCTCGATTGTGCTGCTTAAGGCCATGACCAATAGCAAAAGTCGTGATAGGAAAAATTTGTGTACGAAGGCGACTTAAAATGAACGCAATTCCTGTAATGCTCAAAAGAATTGCAGCTGCGAAAAAAAATCCAAAATTGTTATCAACTGTTTTTGAAGTTGTTGGCGATAGGGGAATACCCTGTGCCAGCATCCATAAATAATACAAAGCTACTAGAAAAACTAACCCCACCCATAAAGCAGCCAGAGAGCCGAAAAATAATATAGAGAGATCTAGCACCGCAAACCTTGAGTGCCAGGGTTTTACTTTATCTACCCACTGTAGAATTCTGCTATCGAGATAGGGCACTTCTGTTTCATTTCCCTCTAAACTGTAAGCAAGTGTGTTGCCTCCCCAAGTTTGTAGACCTAATTCAACAGATGCAGACGGGTTCTCTCCTATACTTGTATTGACCTTTACATTTTTAAACTAGTCACCCGACAGTAGGAGGGAAAGGGCTTGCAGGGCAGGAAAATGCC
>JBDTVG010000013.1:0-5327 GCA_040007395.1 Chloroflexota bacterium | reverse complement strand
TTGGGATAGGCGACCCGAACCAACTGCTGATAGATACCAAGCCGATTCCGGTCATTTTCGCGATTTGGCGGCGATCGTGGCGACTCGTTCGGGATATGCCGTCAAAACAGCGCCGGATTCTTGTGGCGCTGGGCGTACCCTGAATTCTCACCAAGTGGAGGTACTAGCTTTCGAGAACGCTTGCGAATGCTCTCCTTGGAACATTACAAAAGCATGTCGCAAGTCGTTGAAGACGAATTGCGACATGCTAAAAGAGCAAGAACACACCCAACTCAAGCAGATGTACCGTGTGTTCAGAACGATGAAGGGCAGCGGTAATCCCGGCATTACAGACGCTTCTCGCACGATTGATGAAACCCTCGACGGCAACAATGGTGCATGGAAAGGGGGGCGTGCCTAAGAACTTTGAATTCCTTATCGACAGTGACGTATTGGACGGTCTCTTTCTGCCAGATGATGACCATTTTCACTGGGCGAGTGAATTGTTTGCTCAGTTTAAACAGCAAAAACGTAATTATTTAGCCCGCATTACTCCGCTCTCTTATTGCTGAAGCAAACGCAGGGCAGATAGGATTGCCTTACTGGGCTGGCGCAAAGAACTGACTCGATTGCAAGACTTGGGTAAACACCTTCTGCACCGCAGCAGCTTGATCGTTGGGT
This sequence comes from Chloroflexota bacterium, assembly GCA_040007395.1. Classification (GTDB taxonomy): domain Bacteria; phylum Chloroflexota; class Anaerolineae; order Aggregatilineales; family UBA2796; genus DATGFK01. The sequence continues at coordinate 4,667 of JBDTVG010000013.1, read as the reverse complement.
GCCTCAATTTGCAGCATATAGCCTTGTTTAGTCTCCGCAATATACACAGCCACTGCCGTCCCAACGATTTGGCCCCCATCACTATCAGCATATTGGTACGCGATACTCGTACCTTGATTATTGCCGACGGTTACACTTGTTGTTTGCCCGATTTTTACACCATCAATACTGTCCACTTCGGCCTTCACCTTCGCTTCTACATCCACGAGCGAAGTCACTCCCGAATAGTTCACGGCGGAGAGGGTCTGGGCACCAGCTATATCGGTGACGTTCAGTTCATCCGATCCGTCCTCGCGCTGGTACGTTTGGACATCCGTCCAGTCAAACGGATAGAGGAAACTGATGCCAAAGCCCAGGTCTTTGAAATCTTGTAGAGTGGTATCCAAACCCTTGTTTTGTACATTGACAAACGTACTATCGGCTATGGTATTGCCTATCGCATCAACAGCTGCTAGCAATACGTTATATTTTCCGTCTGGTCCGGGTGCATCCGTGACCTGAAATGGCGTTTTGCCGAATGTGAACTTTGCCCCAGAGGCGACATCTTGTAGTGCGCCAGTTTGGTCTAGCACGCGGTAGATCGGCTCAAAAGTGTCGCCAGGGTTGGGGCGGATCTGGGCAATGGCATGACCAGGTTTGGTGGGGTCTTGTACAGCCCATAAGCCAGTTGCCTGGTAAGTGTCCAGATCAATTAGCAGAGTGCTATCTGTTTGCTGGCTCGTAAACTGGTTCGTGTAAAATCCTCGAATAAAGCCATGCTGTTGATCTTTGGCATTAGTCGTCATCAGTACCAACAAATCGTTGGCACCGTCACTTAGTTTCGGAAGTTTGGTATTCCAGTAGAAATCGTTGCTCGTCTGGCCATCCGCGTAATCGTTAATCTGTGACCCGTCAGCGGTGGTGATGGTTGATGTGACAGGAAAGGTATCCAGAACAACATTGGTTTGGGGATTTACTTGATAGATCACGTATGCCGTTACGCCAACGATATTTTTTCCGTTGAGTGTGTACGAGATTACTGGTGTATCCTGGATACTACCCGGCTTTTGGTCGGTCGAAACCTGGGTGATTTGGAGTACCGGCTTGCTCGTTGGGGCGGCACCATTGGCTACGCCATAAAACGTATCCAAAAAGTCCTGCCAGGGGGCGAGTGTATTACCAAATTCACTTCGGTAGCGCTTGCCATCAGCCGCAGCAAACGTCGTAGAGTCTTGTGGGAAGAAGATCGACAGACCATTGGCATTGGGCAAGGAGGCGCTAGCCTTGTGGTAAACCACCATTTGCGATACTGCCTGCATCACATTTTTGGCTGCTTGCTTAACACCGCTATCACCGCTCAGATTGCTCATCAAATGCATGAAATCGCTCAAATCCACCGATGAAATCGAAGCAGCAATGTCCGGCGATTCGCCTACACTACCGAATAGCTGGACATTACTGCGCGCCGTTGCCATCGCCTTGAGTTCATCATCAGGGGCAGCCTTGACCGCAGTATTGAAGTCTGCCAGCGAATTCACGACTCCATCAACTTTGGATAGATCGATGACCCCCAGATCGAAACTTTGCGCGGCCTTTTTCTCCGTGCCAGTGTAGAGTGTCGTAAAAGCGTCCACTTCCGCTTTCGCAAAATCTGTCACAGACAAATCGGGATTACCGACGAGCGCCTTAAGCGGCGGGGTATAATCCCAACCCAAACCGGGTACAAACTCCTCGGCGGCAATGGCATAGTTGGCGTAAGGCTGAACCGTGACTACCACTGGCAATTGCGACATCAGACAGGCATCGAAGCCGATGAAATCAAATTTTTGACCAGATGCTTTGGTAATCGTCTCCAAAGCTTGATTGAAAGCTGCCATGGAAATCCCGGCAGGGCCGAGGGTATCATCCGATGCGATCATTGACCAGCCACTACCATGATCCCACATGATCAGCCCATAGTGATCGGCAGGATAATTCTTGACAGCCCATGTGCCAAAATCGGTTAAGGTTGCGCCGTCGCCACTGTTGACTTGTGTACCCTCTAGATTTTGGATGTTTTCAAGTTGCAACGGGGTGAGCGGTGTTTGTGTTTCAATCGTTGGAACACTCAATCGCAAAGCGGTCTGTTCCTTATCGGTGGCAGATGCCTTTGAAATCATCTGTGAGACTTGATCTTGACTCAATCCATAATTGGGCGCGATGGCAGTCAGATATGCCGCGAAGCGACTCGGCGAAATCTGAAAATCTCCAGACGACAAATTGCCATCACTTTTCGTAATTAGGAACCGTCGCGTGCCGCCCCATTCTCCATAGAAACCTTTGTAATCGGGTGGTCGCGTGATTTGAACCACAATGTTTACGTCTGGTGTGCTGCCAACGGCAGCCATTTCCATTAAATTGATGATGGAATTTGGCTCAAGGTTGTTATTCGCTGCCACATAGACCATGACGGTCCATTTGGCCTGTTTGGCTTGGGCTGACGCGAAGGGAACTTTGTTAATTGGGATGAACAGCAATGCGATTAGCAAGAAAAGCGATAGCAATCTTTGTTTCATTTAAATTCCTTGATCAATAGATGAAGCTACCCGATCGGGGAATGCCGAGAGCCAGTACAACGAGTTTCACTAATGATAGTATGATAAATTAGATCGTGCTCGCCATGAACGAAAAGTGCGTCATAAGGTGTGGTTACATGGAACCATAGGCAAAATAATACCTGAAAATGATCCCAACCGTGACCCTTCAGCTCAAGGCACACAGTTTGAGCAGTCCTTTATAAGGTGGTGACTCTCGTGGATGAGAATTTTGGTAAAGCGATTTTTCAAGCGCAGGTCTTGTATAGGAAGAACGTCAAGTGCCTCGTAAATGTCTGAACCCAAAACCGTATTCTGATCGCGCACCGTCGATGAGGAATCCTTCGAGGCCGAGAGCACGCTCTATCTGACTATGCCGCTTGACTCAGTGGAACCGTTCACAGAGGCGGTACGCGATCTGAGTGCAGGTCGCGTTATTCCGATGAGTCTGAGCGATTAACAACCCTACACATCCTATTGACATGCCTTTAGTTATCACATATTCTAAGCATACTTCAATTTTGCGTGTACTGAGAGGTTACAATGAGCGATCTTGTTCCTGCATTTGATGGTGGACGGATTCGACGAATCTGGCACGAAGACGACTGGTATTATGCAGTTGTCGATATTGTGATGGAGTTGATGGAGGCCGACAAAAAGACGGCACAGAATTACTATCACGTACTAAAAGGTCGGCTCAAAAAAGAGGGAAACGAGTCTATAATAAATTGTAAGAAACTGAAACTGGTGGCGGTTGATGGAAAGCGCTATCACACAGATGTAATGAATAATGAGCAAGTCCTACGTTTGATTCAATCCATTCCATCTCCCAAAGCTGAACCTCTCAAGTTGTGGTTAGCACAGGTTGGAGCGCAGCGGCTCGAAGAATCGGAAGACCCAGAGCTAGGACTATTCCGATCACTGGATAGAACCGTAGATGAATATCGACGTGTCGGTAAGCCCTAAGGGTGGATTTCATTGCGTGTTGAAGGTATTGTGACACGCAAGCGATTTGTTGAAGCACTCCAGAGCGCCGTAGTCGATGAACTGCCCACCACGCAGGCTAGCGGGTGCATTTCAAAAAAGTTCTGGCTAGACAGCAGGGTGCCAAGGGTCATCACATGAGTGGTCAAGCCGTGCTGCACGAATGAGCACCATGGGTTGGGCACCCTCGCGGTTCCAGGGCATTCCGGCTCCGGTTAATCGACTTTTGAATGGTTTGAGGGCACTTTCGACAGTGGCAGAACCAATCGGTAGGCCATTTTCAGGGAATTCGTGATAGTGCATTCGGCGTGGGTGGGAGTAATGACTATGTTCTTGTAAACCAGCTATATCCAATGGGGTGGTTGAGTCTGGCCTAAGAATAAGTCGTCCTGGCGCTGGTGCAGCCACTGTTGAGCGCGCTTGGGGTCATTAGGATACAAAGCCGAGGCTACTTGGGCTAGATGGTCAGCCGCATGATACCAATCGACAATTTGTGAAGTATCCGGGAACAGGTCAGCACTGAGGTTCCAAATCCATTGGGCACCATCGGCGGTCACACATGACTGCCGTGCGGTTGGGACTTCATGCTGTACTGCCAATGACCAGAGGGCGGGTTGAAAAGTGGTGCCATCCTCCAAGACGGCGGTATGTGCAGTGTCTTGTGCATGAGCCATGTCTACATACTCGCCACTGCGCTCGTCTTTTTCTAAGCGAAGTGCCACGTCATAAACTGCCCCCACTTTGACCTCTTTCCAGCCTTCGCCGCGACCGCCATCCATACTCACCCCTGTGGTGCGGTCAGGGTCAGCACTTGCTGCGCCGAGTTGCAGACGTTCAGGACTCACTTGGTTTTGTTCGTGTTGTGCAGTGGTTACCAACCGTGCCCCCTCAACTTGAACCCGTCGCCAGACACTACTGCTCACACACCGTCCTATCCGCGCCAATACCTCATGCCCAAAGGTTAACAAGCCACTCAGCCATACCATTTGCTCTGCCAGACCCCGACTGTATAAGCCATCGACCCAGCCCATTTCACTATCACTGGGGGAAATCCTGTACCGCACGCTTCACCCTACTAGGGTCTTATGGTAGATCGGGAAAGCGAACGCCTTGATTTGGAAGAAGTCAGGA
>JBDTVG010000012.1:0-6406 GCA_040007395.1 Chloroflexota bacterium | reverse complement strand
CCGAGTCCGCCAAGCCATGCTTCCAGATATTGGATACCAATCCGAATATTGGCACGCAAGCCGCTATCGGTGATCGTGCCCTCTGGGTTCGTCAACAGATCATTGGCAGTCACTTGAATGTCATCGCGGGTACGTTCGATCTGGTTGGGTGTCAGCATAATGTTGTCGAAGGCTTGAAGTGCTATTGGCACCAAGCCGGGATGGGCCACCCAAGTTCCGTCGTGACCGTCGCGGGCCTCGCGTTCTTTATCCGCCAGTACTTTGGCAAGCGCTTCTTCGTTCACGGTTGGGTTATTCTTAATTGGGATCTGGGCTGCCATCCCACCCATCGCATGAATCCCGCGCTTGTGGCAGGTTTTGATACACAGTAGTGAATATGAGTGCATCATATGGCTGGTCATTGTTACTTGAGAGCGATCCGGCAAGATGCGATCCGGCATGGTGTTGAACTTTTTGATATAGCTGAAAATATAATCCCAGCGTCCGCAGTTCAACCCGGCGGAGTGATCGCGCAGTTCGTAGAGAATCTCATCCATCTCGAACGCCGCTAGAATGGTTTCGATCAAGACTGTAGCGCGGATAGTGCCTTGCGGGATACCCAATTCATCTTGCGCCAGAATGAAAATATCGTTCCAGAGTCGCGCTTCCAGATGGCTTTCCAGTTTGGGTAAGTAGAAGTAAGGGCCAGAACCGTTCGCTAACAAACGACGAGCGTTATGAAAAAAATACAGGCCAAAGTCAAATATTCCTCCCGGCACGGGCTGACCGTCTACAAGGACATGCTTTTCGAGCAGATGCCAGCCACGCGGACGGATCATTAATGTGGCGATCTTATCCTTAAGTTGATAGGTCTTCCCTTCGGGGCTAACGTAGTCGATAGTGCCGTTTATCGCGTCGTGCAGATTGATCTGACCTTCGATATTGTTGGCCCACTTAGGGGTATTGGAGTCCTCGAAATCCGCCATGTAGACTTTTGCGCCAGAGTTAAGGGCATTGATGATCATCTTGCGATCTACGGGGCCAGTAATTTCGGTGCGGCGATCCATGAGATCGGCGGGAATCGGTGCCACGTGCCAATTACTGTCGCGGATATGGGCAGTTTCCGGTAAAAAGTCGGGCAGTTTGTGGTTATCGATCTCGATCTGCCGTTCGCGCCGCCGTGCTAGCAATGCTTCACGGATCGGGGCAAACCGACGTACTAATGTCGCGATAAACTGCAACGCTTCGGGTGTCAAAATCTCGGCATAAGCCGGATTCATTTCGGCGCGAATCTCGATATTGTCAGTAGAAAGCGTGCTGTTCATCATCACTAATCCTTTATCATATAATGATTCAAATCAAATATTCTGAGCCAGATTCAAAACAGTCTGGAGCAACGTATTTGCGCCGTTGATTACCTCTTCGGGTTTTGTAAACTCAAGTGGGCTATGGCTAATTCCCCCAACGGACGGTACAAAGATCATGCCGGAGGGCGTAATGGTACTTAGCGACTGGGCATCATGTCCGGCAAAACTGAGCAAGCGTGTATGACTCAGATCGAGCATATCCGCCGCTATTTCAATGGCACGCATCAGAGCTTCATCCATCTGCGCGGGCGTATATCTGCCAACACATTCAATTTCCAACGTGAGGCCGCTCTGTTGAGCCGCTTGCTGCGCCAGATCGAACAAGGCGGTTTCCATTTCATCCAATTGAGGCGTAGTGCCATGTCGAAATTCAAGTGCGAGTTTTACCTCAGCCGGGACGCTGTTAAAAGCCGAAGGTTGGATATAAAGCTGACCGACATTCATTACGCCGGGGAAGAAATGCTCCATGATCAACGTTCGCGCCGCTTGGATAAAAGCAGTGGCTCCCCACAACGCATCGGCGCGTTTCTGCATGGGCATGGTTCCAGCATGAGCCGACTGCCCGATGAATCGCAGCCAAAAGGAGCGAACCCCAACAATCGATGTGACTACACCGAGGTTTAGACTCGCTTCTTCTAACCGTGTCCCTTGCTCAATATGAATTTCCAGATAGGCCAGAATATCAGCGCGGCGGGCGTTCAGAACGCTTTCCGATGTAATCCCTAACCGTTGCATTCCAGCGTGCAGCCCTTCCAGATTGCCGCGTGGCTGTTGCAAGTCGGCTTCTGTGAGGAGTCCCGCCACTGCCCGACTACCAATTAGAGCCAGAAGCTGCCCTTCCTCATCAGTAAACGAAATAGCTTCCAGATGTACTGGCAGCTTTAACTCGGTTTCGCTCACGGTACGCAGCACTTCCAGCGCCGATAACACGCCTAACACACCGTCGAACCGACCCCCGTTAGGCACACTGTCCAGATGCGATCCCATCAGCAAGGTCTGTGCCGACGCGCTGGTCGAAGGCAGAATAGCCGATAAGTTCCCGGCACCATCCGCCCGAAATTCGAGGCCGAACTCGTTAACCCGCTGCTGGAACCAAGATCGTCCTTCTACATCCGTAAATGACATCGCCGGACGTGAAATGCCACCGTCGGGGGTACATCCAATCGCTGCCAGCGCATCCAAATCAGCGAGTAGGCGGTGTTGATTAATGTTGTACATATTGTGCGTTGACGGGGATATGGTTAGAGTACTTCAAACACAATATCCTGTGCACCTTGCCATAGACACAAATGCCCTAGTTCAGCGAGATGTTCCTGACCCTCGACGATAGTCAAAAAATGATTACCTGCCAACTGCCCAACTTTGCTGGCGAACCGTGCGCTGCCATAGGGCATGAGAATCTCTGTTTCACTCAAGCCGCCGGGATAGAATAGCACATCACCGCGTGAAGGGTGGCTCGTGTGATTCTCGTAATCCACCCCCAATTTGAAATCGCCCATTGGAATCCAGCACGCCTCGCCACTCCACCGTGCATGGATCAATTTTTGATGATAGGGAAGTAACTGGCTAAACGCCACACAGGTTTGTGGCGCAGCCTGATCTTCCATCCGTGCTGTGAAGGTGAATGGCCCTGCAACAATGCGGAGCATCTGCGTCATAAAAATCTCCAAGAATCTGCTGAGCACCTGCATAAATAATATCGTTTGCCTGTTCGTACTGCACGCTCAGGTAACGAAATGACTACCCTGTGTCGTTAGGGTTATGGGCAAAGTGCAGATAAATACTATCGCTCAGAAGTTGGTCGCCAACTGAAAATGCGCTGCTCGACAGCCAACAGGGCGTAATTGGTTACTAACCCCAATATTCCGATTACAGCAGCGCCTACTAACATCTGGTCAACGCGGAAGTAGGTACGCGAATAATTGATCAGATAGCCGAGTCCAGTATCGGCAGCGATAAACTCGGAAGCGACGATCACCAGAAAACCCACAGACAGTCCAAGCCGAAATCCTACCATAATGTCTGGGAATGCGCTTTTTAGGATTACAAAGCGGTATAGCTTAAACCCCTTTAAGCCAAGGCTCTGCGCCGCCCGCAACAACACTGGATCGACATTGCGTACCCCTAACATGGTCGTGGTGAAAATGACAAAAAAGCAGCTATAGGCAATGAAGGCAACTTTAGAGCTTTCGCCGATGCCAAACCACAGGACAAACAAGGGCAACAAGGCCAGCGTTGGAACAGGCCGTAGCAGTTCGATAATTGGCTCGGCGATGTTTTCGATCCAGCGGATGCGAGCCACACCAATGCCCAAAAGAATGCCAATGGGGGTTGCCAGCAGTAAGCCAACGATGATTCGCATCAAGGACGAGATAGTATTCCGTTGGAGATCGCCTGTCTGGATTAACCCCCACGCCGCTTTGAGAATATCAAACGGCGCAGGAAACAACAGCGGGTTATAAAATGGCTTCGCGACCAACTGGTTAAGGATAGCAACGGCCTGCCAAATCAATAGCACCGCTAGAATCGAGAAGGGCTTGGCAAAGCGCGAACGATGTTCGCCACGTGGGGTGGTTGTCTTGGGTACGGTAATTGGCAACGCCGCATTGATTTCATCGATCTGGGCAATCTGGGTAATATTTTCCATCGCCTTCACCTCGCAAAATAGATTTGAACGTTAGTGTTCCTTGCTCGGATCAGCAGCCATATAACGCTGTTCGTAGATATGCCGCTCCATTTCGATAACCTCAGGGCTAGTACGTCCACGCGGGCGGGGCAATGTGTTAGGAATAATGCTCACCAGACGACCCGGATAGGCGGCAAAGACTGCAATCGTATCTGCCAGAATAATCGCTTCCTGAATGCTGTGCGTGACAAAGATCACTGTATTGCGTGTCGCTGCCCAGATTTCAAGCAGTTGGTCCTGAATCGATTCGCGGGTTTGTGCGTCCAACGCCCCAAATGGCTCATCCATCAGAATAATATCTGGCTCGTTCGCCAAAGTACGCGCAATCGATGCCCGCTGCTTCATTCCGCCAGAAAGCTCTTTAGGAAACTTATGCCGATGTCCGAGCAAGCCTACCATTTCCAGATATTTTTCCGCGTGTTCACGCCGTTGTGCTGCGGGTACGCCACGCGCACGCGGGCCAAGCTCGACATTTTCTTGGACTGTGTACCATGGAAAAAGGGCATATTCCTGAAAGACTACGCCTCGGTCTGCACCCGGCCCTTTGATGGGCTTGCCATCCATGAAGATAGTTCCGCTGCTTGGTTTAATGAAACCTGCCGCCATATTGAGCAGAGTAGACTTGCCACAACCACTCGGCCCAAGCAAGCATACAAAGTGCTGCGGCGGAATGGCGAGGCTAACATCCTGAACCACCGTTGTCGGGGCGACACTTTTGGCAGAATTAAAAACTTTCGAAACGTGATCGAAAGTCAGTTTGGTTTCATCCATGATGTTTCCCTTATTTCCTTTGTGCTAATGGGCAAAAGGTGATATTTCGTTACTAAGCGGTTCAGGGTTGTTGTAGGGCGAAAGACTGACACATAGCTCCACTAGCGTTAGAGCGTGTATCAGCCTCGCGCCATACTGGTTATCGAACTTGTGAACTAGGGCTGCTGCTTGACAGCATCAGGAGCCAGTTCACCAAGCAGTTTCAGATCATAAATGTCTTTGGGTGTGTACGACTTCGCGACGACTTTTTGATCCAGCATCCATGCTTGGAGGGCTGTCATGCCATCGATAACGTGCTGGTCTACGGTGTAGGAGTAGATATTCTGCTTCATGATGATCGCCAAATCTTCCTTGGGGACATTCAAGGGGCCGCTCAATGTGTCTGCGACCTTCTCTATTGGCGTAGTGTCGATGTAGTCGGTGGCACGGATCAAAGCGGACATAACGGCCTGGACCGTATTGGGATTCTTGTCTAAGAATTCACCACGAACATTCAAACCGGAGTCAAAGTACATCCAGTTGACTTTCTGCTCAGTGCCTTCAATATAGGAGGTATTGCCGCTGAAGTACAACTTGCCCCCTAGTTTGACACCCGCCAACGACCAAGGCTGCCAAACAGCCATCGCATCAATATCGCCGTGTGCCAACGCCGAAATTTGATCCGGGGGTTGGAGATTCACAAAGGTGATTTTGCTGAAATCAACGCCATATTGTTTCGCCATGCCAGTAATCGCAATCGCTACGCCAGCCCCAGCAGCCATCCCGACCTTCTTACCTTCTAGGTCTTTGGGCGTTTTCAGGGTGACATTCGGCCCGACGACAAAATCCTGTGTGCCGCTGATGTCAGCGAGAGGCATCACGTAGCGAACATCGATGCCTTTATCCTTGAGTTGAGTGGTAGAGAATCCGCTCTCGCCGTAGAAATTTACCTGACCAGTCGCCACCAAGTTAGGCATATCGGTGCCGCTGACAATCCACTTGATGGTGACGTTCAACCCGGCATCTTTGAAATAGCCGAGCTGATCGGCAATCGAGAAGGCAGAGGCCTCTTGTGGGTCGCGAACTGCCCAAATCTCAACATCTGTTACTTCAGGCGGAGCCAATGCGACGGGAGTGCCCATCATAGCTTCCATGGTGGGAGTATCAGTTGCTGCCTGAGCGAGGGGCGCCGCGAAAGATGAAGGCAGACTAAGTGCTATGAAGAAAAGCACGATAATCATCAATATCGAAAAAACTTTAAAACGTGATTGCCCCGAAGATGACTGGTTGGAAGTTAAAGATCGCAACTTGCGTAAAATAGATTGAGCGTTCAAGTTTGCCTCTGTAGTTTAATCGGGACATCCCCGCGCCGTTAATCCCTGTGAGTATCACCTACTGACTCGTATGACTCATCATGAAAAACAAACAAAACATCCTCTTGCTTAAATGTGCATCTTGCCAAGTGCGGGGCAACAACATCAATCCAACCATAAATCGTGTTCGGCACGCTACGCCCAATGCCATTGAGATAATCGTCACGATAAGCGGAAAGACGATTCAATTGAGGGGAATAGACTTTATCGGCAATAGGGAAAAGAGAGAGAGAAGGCAAAATCCTCCCTGA